>NZ_JAAPAW010000015.1:0-210 GCF_014435245.1 Streptococcus sp. IMAU 99161
TATTCTAGAGAGACAAGAAGTCGCGTGAAAGTCATTACCATGGACATGTTTAGTCCCTACTACGATATTGCCAGAAACTTCGCTTTCGAATTTCTAGGCTCAGGCTGAAACAGTCCCCCAGACTGTTTCACTCCCAAATGCTAAGATTGTTCTGGATCGCTTTCACATTGTCCAGCATCTCAGCCGAGCTATGAACCGCGTACGCATCCA
>NZ_JAAPAW010000016.1:0-218 GCF_014435245.1 Streptococcus sp. IMAU 99161
TTGGAAGGTCGTGAGCTGAAAGCCAACGAATTCAGCTTCGTGCTTAAAGATTCAACAGGTAAAGTTGTTCAAACAGTAAGCAATGATGCGGCTGGTAACGTTTCATTCTCACCACTTAGCTTCAAGAAAGGTGAAGAAGGCGTACACAACTACACTGTAGAAGAAGTGAAGGGAACAGACGCAACCGTTACATACGATACAATGAAAGCAACTGTAGC
>NZ_JAAPAW010000017.1:0-232 GCF_014435245.1 Streptococcus sp. IMAU 99161
CTGTCGCTGTGGATGAGTGGTGTGGCATCTGGATTAGCTTCCATAGCCTTTCTTAGGTTCTCCATAACAAGAGGATTGTCATTATGCTTACTGATATGGTAAGCCACGATAGAGCCGTCATAAAGGTCTTTAATAGCGCTTAAATAAGCCTTGCACCCTAATCCATATTGCAAGAAGGTCACATCTGTACACCACTTCTGATTAGGGACATGAGCTGTAAACTCTCTATTGA
>NZ_JAAPAW010000018.1:0-232 GCF_014435245.1 Streptococcus sp. IMAU 99161
CTGTCGCTGTGGATGAGTGGTGTGGCATCTGGATTAGCTTCCATAGCCTTTCTTAGGTTCTCCATAACAAGAGGATTATCATTATGCTTACTGATATGGTAAGCCACGATAGAGCCGTCATAAAGGTCTTTAATAGCGCTTAAATAAGCCTTGCCCCCTAATCCATATTGCAAGAAGGTCACATCTGTACACCACTTCTGATTAGGGACATGAGCTGTAAACTCTCTATTGA
>NZ_JAAPAW010000019.1:0-255 GCF_014435245.1 Streptococcus sp. IMAU 99161
GGCGGAATTGGCAGACGCACCAGATTTAGGATCTGGCGCTTTACGGCGTGGGGGTTCAAGTCCCTTAACCCGCATAGAGAATAATAATGAGCCGGCTTAGCTCAGTTGGTAGAGCATCTGATTTGTAATCAGAGGGTCGCGTGTTCAAGTCATGTAGCCGGCATTTTTTTATATAAAGAAAGCGATGCGAACGTAGTTCAGTGGTAGAACATCACCTTGCCAAGGTGGGGGTCGCGGGTTCGAATCCCGTCGTTC
>NZ_JAAPAW010000020.1:0-255 GCF_014435245.1 Streptococcus sp. IMAU 99161
GGCGGAATTGGCAGACGCACCAGATTTAGGATCTGGCGCTTTACGGCGTGGGGGTTCAAGTCCCTTAACCCGCATAGGGAATAATAATGAGCCGGCTTAGCTCAGTTGGTAGAGCATCTGATTTGTAATCAGAGGGTCGCGTGTTCAAGTCATGTAGCCGGCATTTTTTTATAGGATAAAAGCGATGCGAACGTAGTTCAGTGGTAGAACATCACCTTGCCAAGGTGGGGGTCGCGGGTTCGAATCCCGTCGTTC
>NZ_JAAPAW010000021.1:0-267 GCF_014435245.1 Streptococcus sp. IMAU 99161
AAAGCGATGCGAACGTAGTTCAGTGGTAGAACATCACCTTGCCAAGGTGGGGGTCGCGGGTTCGAATCCCGTCGTTCGCTTGAGGAGGCCGGGGTGGCGGAACTGGCAGACGCACAGGACTTAAAATCCTGCGATTGGTAACGATCGTACCGGTTCGATTCCGGTCCTCGGCATAGACGAAGGTTGAAAGTAGCACCCTTAGCTCAACTGGATAGAGTACCTGACTACGAATCAGGCGGTTAGAGGTTCGACTCCTCTAGGGTGCAT
>NZ_JAAPAW010000022.1:0-284 GCF_014435245.1 Streptococcus sp. IMAU 99161
ATGGGAGTTAACGGGATCGAACCGCTGACCCTCTGCTTGTAAGGCAGATGCTCTCCCAGCTGAGCTAAACTCCCTTATGGTTGTTTAACTCAGCCAACGGTGAGAAACTTCGTTTCTCTTATCCGCCGATTGAAATCTCGATTTCCTCTCAATTTCAACTAAGCTAAACTCCCAAATGAGCCTAGCTTCAACTAGGCTCAACTTCTTGCTAAGCGACTTCCATATCTCACAGGGGGCAACCCCCAACTACTTCCGGCGTTCTAGGGCTTAACTACTGTGTTCGG
>NZ_JAAPAW010000023.1:0-316 GCF_014435245.1 Streptococcus sp. IMAU 99161
AGAGAGCGACAAAGACCTTTGAAAACTGAACAAGACGAACCAATGTGCAGGGCACTATAACAAAGGTTATAGTACTGAACAATGAAAAAACAATAAATCTGTCAGTGACAGAATGAGTTTAAGACAAACAATTATTTTAATGAGAGTTTGATCCTGGCTCAGGATGAACGCTGGCGGCGTGCCTAATACATGCAAGTAGAACGCTGAAGGAAGGAGCTTGCTCTTTCCGGATGAGTTGCGAACGGGTGAGTAACGCGTAGGTAACCTGCCTCTTAGCGGGGGATAACTATTGGAAACGATAGCTAATACCGCATAA
>NZ_JAAPAW010000024.1:0-320 GCF_014435245.1 Streptococcus sp. IMAU 99161
AAATAGTCAGCGTGCTTCTCTTGAAAATGAAACAGTAAGAGTTGATAGAGTTCATAGTGATCTCTAAGATCTTGAGAGTAAGAGAGAAGTTTTTCGAGAATCTCTTTATTGGTCAAATGCGCCCGAAATGTCGGACGATAAAATCGTTTCCTGCTAAGTGTATAGCTATCTTGTTGAATGAGTTTCCAGTAACGTTTTAGTGCTTTATATTCGTGTGATTTCCGATCAAACTGATTCATAATTTGGATGCGTACGCGGTTCATAGCTCGGCTGAGATGCTGGACAATGTGAAAGCGATCCAGAACAATCTTAGCATTTGG
>NZ_JAAPAW010000025.1:0-338 GCF_014435245.1 Streptococcus sp. IMAU 99161
AACCTGGAGAGAACCAAATTGGTTCTCTCCTTTTTGATGTTCAAAGCGATGAGAATTCTCGTTTTAAAGTTTTCAAAGTTTCGGAAGCCAAAAGCATTTCGCTTGATGACTTTGATGAGGTTATTTGTAGCCTCAAGTTTTGCGTTTGAGTAGGGAAGTTCCAGTGCATTAATGATCTTATCCTGATCTCTCAAAAAGGTCCTAAAAATGGTCTGGAAAATAGGATTCACAGCAGAAATGGACTCTGTGATCAATTCAAAAAAATAGTCAGCGTGCTTCTCTTGAAAATGAAACAGTAAGAGTTGATAGAGTTCATAGTGATCTCTAAGATCTTGAGA
>NZ_JAAPAW010000026.1:0-342 GCF_014435245.1 Streptococcus sp. IMAU 99161
CTATGCGGGTTAAGGGACTTGAACCCCCACGCCGTAAAGCGCCAGATCCTAAATCTGGTGCGTCTGCCAATTCCGCCAAACCCGCAAAATTATGACCCGTACTGGGCTCGAACCAGTGACCCATTGATTAAAAGTCAATTGCTCTACCAACTGAGCTAACGAGTCTTAAAATAATTTTCATTACCTTAACGGTCCCGACGGGAATCGAACCCGCGATCTTCGCCGTGACAGGGCGACGTGATAACCGCTACACTACGGGACCTTTATGGGAGTTAACGGGATCGAACCGCTGACCCTCTGCTTGTAAGGCAGATGCTCTCCCAGCTGAGCTAAACTCCCTTA
>NZ_JAAPAW010000027.1:0-360 GCF_014435245.1 Streptococcus sp. IMAU 99161
AGGACCATCAAACAACCATTCTGGAACGACCAAGTCAACGAATGGTCGTCGCAAAGGTTTCCTTCCAAATACAGGGGAAATTGCTGCAACAGGGGCTATCCTAACTGGAGTTGTCGTTCTATCAGGAGCAATCGTCTTGAAACGTAAAATTTCAAATAACTAATGAGAGTGGATCTCACTCATACCAAAAAGAATAGCATCCCACGAGGGTGCTATTCTTTTTTGATACTAGAGTCTTTTTAATGTGAGCTGATTTCATCCTTTTCTCGTCTTAACTGAATGATGAGATAGCCCATCGAAATCATCGATAAAAGGGCTCCTAAAATAACTCCTTTTTGTCTAAAAACAAATTCGATCTTA
>NZ_JAAPAW010000028.1:0-395 GCF_014435245.1 Streptococcus sp. IMAU 99161
AATCCTCTTGTTATGGAGAACCTAAGAAAGGCTATGGAAGCTAATCCAGATGCCACACCACTCATCCACAGCGACAGAGGAAGTCAATACACTTCACGGGAATACCGGATGGTAACGACACAGTATCAATTAACGAGATCGATGTCACGGGTTGGAAAATGCATTGATAATGCTCCAATTGAGAGTTTCTTTGGACACTTTAAAACGGAATGTTATGATTTGAAGACCTACAAGACATTTGAGGAGTTGGTCACTGATATTGATGCATATATCTATTTTTACAATAACGAACGATTTCAAGAGAAGCACAACGGCCTTGCCCCTCTTGAATTGAGGAACAAGGCCGTTGCTTAATCTTTTATTATTTCATTGTCTACTTGACTGGGAGCAGTTCA
>NZ_JAAPAW010000029.1:0-526 GCF_014435245.1 Streptococcus sp. IMAU 99161
ACTGTTTGAACAACTTTACCTGTTGAATCTTTAAGCACGAAGCTGAATTCGTTGGCTTTCAGCTCACGACCTTCCAAACGTTTAGTGAAGTTGAATGACACATCAACTGGAACGTTGTTCACACGTTTTTCAGTTGGTTTGCTTGGTTTTTCAACTTTCTTCGTTGTTGGGTTGTAGTAGTTCACAACTTGAGCCGCTGTATTTTCGATATCCACACCACCAGGAACATCAGCTTTCACTGTTGTTGGGATGTCGAACTTGTAGTAACGTCCAAATGCGAATTTCGTTGTATCAATGATTTGAGTGTTTTCTGCATCGCCAAGTGACTTAGTGAAGCCATCTTTAAGAGTCGCAGTAATCACACCATTGTTCACAGCGATATCGAATTTAGAAGTGACATCATCACCTGTTACTGAGTCGTAAGCTTTGATCTTAGTAGAATCAAGATTCAACTTAGCTTCATCGTAGTCATCTGAGATTCCTACTGATTGGATGTTATCCTTGTTGTTAGCGTCAAATTTAGTTG
>NZ_JAAPAW010000030.1:0-615 GCF_014435245.1 Streptococcus sp. IMAU 99161
AAAAAAAGCTCCATAAGACCTATAATGAAAAAGTGACCAAACCCTCATTAGAAAGAATCTTATGGAACAATTAAATTCTATCACAAACATACTTGGAATTAAAGACAAAAATATTATTATCTTAGATTATCTTGATGCTGGTACGCATAAAGAAGTCATTGCTAAGCTCGATTATCCTGCCCCTAAATGTCACAACTGTCAGGGACAAATGGCTAAATATGACTTTCAAAAAGAATCTAAAATCCCCTACCTCGAATGTGCAGGCTTCAAGACTCTCATTCGATTGAGAAAACGTCGTTTCCGCTGTAAAGACTGTGGAAAAATGGCTGTTTCAGAGACTTCCTTAGTCAAGAAGAATCACCAGATCGCAACCATCGTCAAACAGAAAATCACTCAAAAATTGATTGAGAAACTCCCTATGACGACTATAGCCGAAAGTTTATCTGTCTCTACTTCGACAGTCATTCGTCAGTTACATAAATTCAAATTTAAGACTGACCTTAACTACCTTCCAGAACACATGAGCTGGGATGAGTACAGCTTCAAGAAAGGAAAGATGAGCTTTATTGCACAGGATTTTGATTCCAGAAAGATCGTAGCTATCCTAGATGGACG
>NZ_JAAPAW010000031.1:0-900 GCF_014435245.1 Streptococcus sp. IMAU 99161
TTACCCTACAAAAGCATTGATTTCTGCTTCGATATGGGCGATTTTTTCTTTGGCATCTGCTTCAGATGTTCCAACTGTAGCGATGTAGAATTTAATTTTTGGTTCTGTTCCTGAAGGGCGGACAGCGATCCAAGAATCGTCTGCCAAGCTGTATTTCAGCACATTGCTTGGTGGAGTTGTCAATTGTTCAACGCCGTTTGCTGTAGTAGCTGTTTGTGCCAAGAAGTCTTCTGTCTTAACAATATCTGTCTTGTTGAATTGTTTAGGAGCATTGCCACGGAATTTATCCATGATTTTCTTGATTTCAGCAGCTCCATCCACACCTGAAAGGGTGACAGAGATGGTCTTTTCTGCGAAGTAGCCGTATTCTTTGTAGATTTCAGCAATACCGTCTGCCAAGGTCATGCCACGTGAGCGGTAGTAAGCAGCGATTTCAGCTACGATCAATACAGCTTGGATTGCATCTTTGTCACGTACAAATGGTTTGATCAGGTAACCGAAGCTTTCTTCAAAACCAAGCATGTAAGTGTGGTTGTGTTGGGTTTCAAATTCGTGGATCTTTTCACCGATAAATTTGAAACCAGTCAAGACGTTAAACATGGTTGCGCCGTAGCTTTCCGCAATCTTCGTTACCAACTCAGTGGATACGATGGATTTACAAAGAGCGGCATTGGCAGGAAGGGTACCAGCTGTCTTGTGGGCTTCGAGGATATATTTGGCGATGATAGCACCAATTTGGTTTCCTGAAAGGTTGAGGTAAGAGCCATCTGGTTGGCGAATTTCAACACCAAGACGGTCTGCGTCAGGGTCTGTTGCGACCAATACGTCTGCATCCACTTTGCGTCCAAGTTCTTCAGAAAGGGCGAAAGCTTCTTGGTTTTCAGGGTTTGGAGATTTAAC
>NZ_JAAPAW010000032.1:0-1209 GCF_014435245.1 Streptococcus sp. IMAU 99161
CCCTAATCCATATTGCAAGAAGGTCACATCTGTACACCACTTCTGATTAGGGACATGAGCTGTAAACTCTCTATTGAGAATGTTCTCTTCGATATTCACAAAACTGGTCTTCGTGCAATAACCTCGAGAACGACGGATAACTGATGAGATACCAAGAATACGCATTAAGCGACGAATTCGCTTCTTGTTATAAGTTGTTCCAAGTTTACGATTGACAAATCGCGTCATTCGACGATAACCTAAAATTCCTCTGTGCTTGGCATGAAGTTCCTTAATGCTCTCCGACAGTGTTTGATTCGTCTTCTCAGATGTCGTTTCCCTGTGATTGAGCCACTTGTAATAACCTGATCGAGATACTCCAAGCAATTGACATAACTGGCTAATAGAGGCTTCATGATGCTTCTCGGAATAATCTTTGATGGTTTGAAATTCTTCCAAGTAACGTCCAAGTCTTACCGTCTGTTTCTGCGTCTGATTTCCTCTAACTTTTTTAGCAGTCCTACCTCCATCTCTAAATAGTGGTTGCGCTCTTCTAGTTGTTTGATTTTGAGCTGTAACTCTTCTTCTGGGGTAAGGTTCGGTTTACTGTCTAACCCTTTACCTCTGCGATCTAGGAGTCCTTGACTGCCATCCTTCTCAAACTTTCTCACCCAGGAATAAACTTGTTGGTAGGAAATCCCATATTTCTCAATCGCTGCCTGATAGTCCTTATCATGAGCAATGGTGAAGTTAACAATCTCCACACGTTCTTCAAAAGTGGTTTTTCGTCCTTGCTTCATACGACTTAATCCTTTACTAGTTGGTTTGATTTCTATACCACTAGTATACCGTTTTATCCACTTTTCGAGAACACTTCCAGATGATATGTGATAAGTTTCAATGATCGTCTCCAAACTTCCTCGTCCAGATAGATAATCTTGTACGGCTTGTTCTTTGATTTCTTTTGAGTACCTTGTCCAAGTTTTACTTTCTCTTAGTCCTGCTATACCTAGATGTTTGTATTTACGAACCCAAGTTCTAATGGTGGTATCACTGACGCCATATTCCCTTATTAAGCTTGAAATGGATTTGCCTTTTTCTAAATACAAGTTAACAATCTTTAGTTTTTCCTCTGTGGACTTGACATTTCTTTTTGACATACGAAAACTCCCCTTATCGTTTCTAGTGAATTTTTGTTTTTTCACTGTCCACTATAAGGGGAGTATATCA
>NZ_JAAPAW010000033.1:0-1833 GCF_014435245.1 Streptococcus sp. IMAU 99161
GCGACTGGTAGGGCGAACTGGACGACATCGACTTCGTCACGTTTCATGAGGGCCCGTCCCTTGATGTCTTCCATCGTAGATGCTAGTGGGGTTGCTCCCACGATACCGCGGACTTCAGAGATATCATTTTGTGGCAGGGTCAGCTGGTGCTTGAAGTTTGAATAGAGCTGAGCCCGTAGGTTGTTCTGACGGCTAGCTGTGATGATCAAGTGCACACCGATGCTAAGACCTTCACGGGAGATCCGCATGAAGAGCTTGAAGAGGTCTGTCTCATAAGGCTCGTCCTTCATAGACTCATAGCTATCCATGAGGATAACCATGGTTGGCTCTTGCTTACCGGTTACTTCACGGTAGAGGGCGATGGTGCCGACCCCATGCTCAGAGAGAAGTTTCTTCCTACGATCCAACTCGCGGTTGATGATCCGGATGAATTTCTGGATTTTCTCCGTCTGATCGAGCAAGAGGCTATCAGCCACATGTGGCAGTTGAGTCAAGGGCGCCAGACCATTGGTTCCGAAATCGAGTAAGTACATGGTCAGATTTTCTGGACTCTGCTTGCGAGCTAGATCCATTGCGACTGTCTGGAGGAAAGTGGTCTTTCCTGTCCCTGGACTTCCGTAAAGGAGGATGTTCCCGTCTTTTGACAGATCGATGGCGACTGCTTCTTGCTTTTGCGCTTGCGGGATATCGGCAACCCCGATCAGGACGCTTGGAGCTGTCCGTTTTTGCCAAGCCTCGATCGGCACGACCTTGTCCAACTCATCCAGCGTGATCCGCTCTTTGAGCGGTGGCAACCATGGTTGGGCCACAGCTGCGATGCCCTCTTCTTGGTGCAAGTGGTTGATTCCTTGCACGATAACATCCAGCTCTGTCGGCACTTCCTTGATTTCTTCTGCCATATCCAGACCAGAGAGGTCTTGGTTGAGGACTTCGTATTGGCCCAGTTCATTGATCAAGTAGATGGTATGGTCTTCGATCCCTAGATGATCTTTTTCAGGCTGGTAGTCTGCTCCAGACCAAGCAGTTTGGAAGAGTTCATAGACTTCGTTATTCCCCACTTGGAGGTAGGCTCGACCGGTCTGCGTGATCTCAGCCGCATCTGCCGTCCGCAACATCTCCATGGAGTCCCCACGGTCAGCCACCTTGAGGGCTAGCTTGAAGCGGGAGTTGGACCAGATCTGGTCGTCCACGACCCCAGAAGGTTTTTGTGTCGCAAGGATCAAGTGCACCCCAAGGGAACGCCCGACACGCGCGATAGAGACCAATTCCTTGATAAAGTCTGGTTGGTTCACCTTGAGTTCGGCGAACTCATCACTGATCAAGAAGAGGTGAGGAAGCGGTTCGGTCGCTTCACCCAGTTTAAATTTCTTTTGGTATTGGTTGATATGGTTAACCCCATATTGGCCAAAGAGCCGCTCCCGACGGTGGATCTCCGCATTGATAGAGGCTAGGGCCCGCATGGACTGGGCACCATCCAAGTTGGTGATGGTCCCCAGTAAGTGAGGCAGATCCTTGAAGAGATTAGCCATTCCCCCACCCTTGTAGTCGATGAGGAGGAAAGCCACATCATGTGGGTGGAAGTTGACAGCAAGGCTCAGGATGTAAGACTGAATGGTTTCAGACTTACCAGAACCGGTCGTCCCTGCGATCAAGCCGTGTGGTCCATGAGCTTTTTCATGAAGATTAAGGTAGACCAAATCGTCCTTCCCACGCAGACCAATCGGCACGGCCAAACTTTGGTAAGGGGCATGGCTTTCCCAACGACTCAAGACCTTGAGGTCATTGAACGTTTCTGCTTGATACATTTCAAGGAAGGTCACCGAGTCTGGAATC
>NZ_JAAPAW010000034.1:0-2169 GCF_014435245.1 Streptococcus sp. IMAU 99161
CCCCTGTATTTGGAAGGAAACCTTTGCGACGACCATTCGTTGACTTGGTCGTTCCAGAATGGTTGTTTGATGGTCCTCCTGGTGTAGTTGTTGTGCCAGCAGTAGGTGTTCCTGGTGTAGTTGTAGTACTAGTAGTAGGCGCTTCTGTAGTTGTAGTGCTAGTAGTAGTCTCTTTTGTAGTTGTGGTACTAGTAGTAGGCGCTTCTGTAGTTGTAGTACTAGTCGTAGGTGCTACTGTAGTCGTAGTGCTAGTAGAAGGTGCTTCAGTAGTCGTAGTGCTAGTAGTAGGCGTTTCAGTGGTTGTAGTACTAGTCGTAGGTGCTACTGTAGTCGTAGTACTAGTCGTAGTAGTTGTAGTTGAGGTTGTTTTTGGTTTTTCTTTTGGGTTGACAATTGTCTTCGTTACCGCATGGTCCGCTCCGCTAAAGTCTTCAGCATTAACTGAGGTATCAGCAGTAGTAATGGTATAACCTTCAGGTGCTTGTAACTCAGTTAAGATGTATTTATCTTTTAAAAGACCATTGACTGTGATATTCCCATCTTTATCGGTCACATATTCACCGATTACTTGGTTGTTGGCTTGACGTACCACTTTGAATTTTGCTCCAGCAAGTGGTTGATTCGCGTCGCCCACTTTATGGATATGAATGGTAAAGACATAACCGACACCAGATCCACCTGCAATTTGAATGGCAGAAGCATTTAAAGCTTGTTTAATAACAACACCTTTACCTTTTAGTGTCGCCTCATTCTTTAAAACTTCTCCATCGGCAGGTGTATATTTTAGGCGAACGTCATATAAAATTTGGTATTGATCTGCTTCAGTAACATCTCCAAGGTTAACAGTGAAAGACTGACCGTCATCACTAACCGTTACCGTATGTTGATCTGTCACATCTACTGTATCATTTAATTGCCATGAACCGTCAGTATCAGAGAAGGTTCCCTTATATACGCGAATACTACCTTTTACGTATTCTGCATTCGTAAATTGTAAATGATCTTCTACCGTAACTTCTTTAATATTTTGTTTATTTTGATTGACAGAAATTGCATATTTAATTAATGTTGGGTCTTTCTGAACATCACTTATTTTAACGAACAATTTAGGTTCTGAAATTCCAACCCCTTTGAAATTCACTTTTCCAACAATAGTTGTTTTGTTGTTAACCGTTACTTGAACCGGAACTTCTCCAGCTTCAGGATGTTTTTTATAATCTACTTGAGCGTAGAAGTAAAAAGAACCATTTGTATCAGAATGATTTTCAACATAATCAGTATATGTTAATGAAATCTTTTTATTATCCTTATCAACTGTTGCATGTGCAATAATTTGATTAGTTTGAGTGTCACGAATCTCAAAACTTTGTGAAGAAATGATTAGAGGGTCGGAAATAGAAATATCTGTCGTATCTCCTGCCTTCACATTTTTCCCAGCTAAATCATAGTTTGCATTAATTCTAAAATTCTGCCATTTTCCAACGCCGTCTTCAATATTACCTCCGTTCTCACTGGTAACATTGATATTCTTAATAGTATCCACAAACTTTCCACTAACGGTAATATTAGGCGTCTCGGCTGACGTTTTGGTCAGGCTGAGAGTGAAGAGAACCGTTAATAAAGCAAGGATAAATGTGAAAATTTTGACATTTTTTCTATTATCCATTTTATCTACCCCTTTTTTCATAAAAATCCCATTCCCACGAAACAATATGGTAAAACTGGTTGAGATCTGTATCCGCTCCGTAAGATTTACAGTTCTCCAAATTGAAACTTGAGAAAGACCTCCATATATTTGTTTTAGCAAGGAAAATATTTTAGTTTTAAAATTATTCCCTACAGGAGGCATTATAGCAAAAATAAATCTAAGTATCAAGCATTCGATCACAGTTTTTTAAAAAATAACCTAATAATATCTATGCAAAAAATTAAGAATAATAGAATTGAAAAGATGCTTCACAAAAGATAGCCACATTATAGAAGAGATAAGAATAGCTATAGAGTAAAAGAGAACCTTGATGACAAAAATGGGCAATTTGACCAAACAGAGAAATAGGGGGGTTCTGCTATTCCTAATTGAAAGGGGATATTGTAAGATCGAATTTGTTTTTAGACAAAAAGGAGTTATTTTAGGAGCCCTTTTATCGATGATTTCGATGGGCTATCTCA
>NZ_JAAPAW010000035.1:0-4673 GCF_014435245.1 Streptococcus sp. IMAU 99161
TGCATCACTAAGAGATGGACCTGCGTTGTATTAGCTAGTTGGTGAGGTAACGGCTCACCAAGGCGACGATACATAGCCGACCTGAGAGGGTGATCGGCCACACTGGGACTGAGACACGGCCCAGACTCCTACGGGAGGCAGCAGTAGGGAATCTTCGGCAATGGGGGGAACCCTGACCGAGCAACGCCGCGTGAGTGAAGAAGGTTTTCGGATCGTAAAGCTCTGTTGTAAGAGAAGAACGAGTGTGAGAGTGGAAAGTTCACGCTGTGACGGTATCTTACCAGAAAGGGACGGCTAACTACGTGCCAGCAGCCGCGGTAATACGTAGGTCCCGAGCGTTATCCGGATTTATTGGGCGTAAAGCGAGCGCAGGCGGTTAGATAAGTCTGAAGTTAAAGGCTGTGGCTTAACCATAGTACGCTTTGGAAACTGTTTAACTTGAGTGCAAGAGGGGAGAGTGGAATTCCATGTGTAGCGGTGAAATGCGTAGATATATGGAGGAACACCGGTGGCGAAAGCGGCTCTCTGGCTTGTAACTGACGCTGAGGCTCGAAAGCGTGGGGAGCAAACAGGATTAGATACCCTGGTAGTCCACGCCGTAAACGATGAGTGCTAGGTGTTAGACCCTTTCCGGGGTTTAGTGCCGTAGCTAACGCATTAAGCACTCCGCCTGGGGAGTACGACCGCAAGGTTGAAACTCAAAGGAATTGACGGGGGCCCGCACAAGCGGTGGAGCATGTGGTTTAATTCGAAGCAACGCGAAGAACCTTACCAGGTCTTGACATCCCGATGCTATTTCTAGAGATAGGAAGTTACTTCGGTACATCGGTGACAGGTGGTGCATGGTTGTCGTCAGCTCGTGTCGTGAGATGTTGGGTTAAGTCCCGCAACGAGCGCAACCCCTATTGTTAGTTGCCATCATTTAGTTGGGCACTCTAGCGAGACTGCCGGTAATAAACCGGAGGAAGGTGGGGATGACGTCAAATCATCATGCCCCTTATGACCTGGGCTACACACGTGCTACAATGGCTGGTACAACGAGTCGCGAGTCGGTGACGGCAAGCTAATCTCTTAAAGCCAGTCTCAGTTCGGATTGTAGGCTGCAACTCGCCTACATGAAGTCGGAATCGCTAGTAATCGCGGATCAGCACGCCGCGGTGAATACGTTCCCGGGCCTTGTACACACCGCCCGTCACACCACGAGAGTTTGTAACACCCGAAGTCGGTGAGGTAACCTTTTAGGAGCCAGCCGCCTAAGGTGGGATAGATGATTGGGGTGAAGTCGTAACAAGGTAGCCGTATCGGAAGGTGCGGCTGGATCACCTCCTTTCTAAGGATAAGGAAACTTGTACATTGGTCTTGTTTAGTTTTGAGAGGTCTTGTGGGGCCTTAGCTCAGCTGGGAGAGCGCCTGCTTTGCACGCAGGAGGTCAGCGGTTCGATCCCGCTAGGCTCCATTAACACCTAAGGGTGTTAAGTTGAACATTGAAAATTGAATATCTATATCAAATAGTAACAAGAAAATAAACCGAAACGCTGTAAAAATTTAAAGAGTTAAGGTCATAAGACCAAAAATAAGGTTAAGTTAATAAGGGCGCACGGTGGATGCCTTGGCACTAGAAGCCGAAGAAGGACGTGACAAACGACGAAATGCCTCGGGGAGCTGTAAGTAAGCACTGATCCGGGGATGTCCGAATGGGGGAACCCACTAGCTACTGGCTAGTACTCTTATCTGTTAAGGATAGGAAGAGGAAGACGCAGTGAACTGAAACATCTAAGTAGCTGCAGGAAGAGAAAGCAAACGCGATTGCCTGAGTAGCGGCGAGCGAAACGGCAGGAGGGCAAACCGAAGAGTTTACTCTTCGGGGTTGTAGGACTGCAATGTGGACTTAAAGATTATAGAAGAACTACTTGGGAAGGTAGGCCAAAGAGAGTAAGAGCCTCGTATTTTAAATAGTCTTTATACCTAGCAGTATCCTGAGTACGGCGGGACACGAGAAATCCCGTCGGAATCTGGGAGGACCATCTCCCAACCCTAAATACTCTCTAGTGACCGATAGTGAACCAGTACCGTGAGGGAAAGGTGAAAAGCACCCCGGGAGGGGAGTGAAATAGAACCTGAAACCGTGTGCCTACAACAAGTTCGAGCCCGTTAATGGGTGAGAGCGTGCCTTTTGTAGAATGAACCGGCGAGTTACGATATGATGCGAGGTTAAGTTGAAGAGACGGAGCCGTAGGGAAACCGAGTCTGAATAGGGCGGATTAGTATTATGTCGTAGACCCGAAACCATGTGACCTACCCATGAGCAGGTTGAAGGTGAGGTAAAACTCACTGGAGGACCGAACCAGGGCACGTTGAAAAGTGCTTGGATGACTTGTGGGTAGCGGAGAAATTCCAAACGAACTTGGAGATAGCTGGTTCTCTCCGAAATAGCTTTAGGGCTAGCGTCGACATCAAGATTCTTGGAGGTAGAGCACTGTTTGGGTGAGGGGTCCATCCCGGATTACCAATCTCAGATAAACTCCGAATGCCAAAGAATTATGGTCGGCAGTCAGACTGCGAGTGCTAAGATCCGTAGTCGAAAGGGAAACAGCCCAGACCACCAGCTAAGGTCCCAAAATAATTGTTAAGTGGAAAAGGATGTGGGGTTGCACAGACAACTAGGATGTTAGCTTAGAAGCAGCTATTCATTCAAAGAGTGCGTAATAGCTCACTAGTCGAGTGACCCTGCGCCGAAAATGTACCGGGGCTAAAACAATTTACCGAAGCTGTGGATACCTTTAATGGTATGGTAGGAGAGCGTTCTATGTGTGGCGAAGGTGTACCGTGAGGAGCGCTGGAACGCATAGAAGTGAGAATGCCGGTATGAGTAGCGAAAGACAGGTGAGAATCCTGTCCACCGTAAGACTAAGGTTTCCAGGGGAAGGCTCGTCCGCCCTGGGTTAGTCGGGACCTAAGGAGAGACCGAAAGGTGTATCCGATGGACAACAGGTTGATATTCCTGTACTAGAGTATGTAGTGAAGGAGGGACGCAGTAGGCTAACTAAAGCGTGCGACTGGAAGTGCACGTCTAAGCAGTGAGGTGTGAATTGAGTTAAATGCTTAATTCTATAACATTGAGCTGTGATGGGGAGCGAAGTTTAGTAGCGAAGTTAGTGATGTCACACTGCCAAGAAAAGCTTCTAGCGTTACACATACTCTACCCGTACCGCAAACCGACACAGGTAGTCGAGGCGAGTAGCCTCAGGTGAGCGAGAGAACTCTCGTTAAGGAACTCGGCAAAATGACCCCGTAACTTCGGGAGAAGGGGTGCTGGCTTAAAGTCAGCCGCAGTGAATAGGCCCAAGCAACTGTTTATCAAAAACACAGCTCTCTGCTAAATCGTAAGATGATGTATAGGGGGTGACGCCTGCCCGGTGCTGGAAGGTTAAGAGGAGTGCTTAGCGGTAACGCGAAGGTATGAATTGAAGCCCCAGTAAACGGCGGCCGTAACTATAACGGTCCTAAGGTAGCGAAATTCCTTGTCGGGTAAGTTCCGACCCGCACGAAAGGCGTAATGATTTGGGCACTGTCTCAACGAGAGACTCGGTGAAATTTTAGTACCTGTGAAGATGCAGGTTACCCGCGACAGGACGGAAAGACCCCATGGAGCTTTACTGCAGTTTGATATTGAGTGTCTGTGCCACATGTACAGGATAGGTAGGAGCCATAGAGATCGGGACGCCAGTTTCGATGGAGGCGTTGTTGGGATACTACCCTTGTGTTATGGCCACTCTAACCCGGATAGGTGATCCCTATCGGAGACAGTGTCTGACGGGCAGTTTGACTGGGGCGGTCGCCTCCTAAAAGGTAACGGAGGCGCCCAAAGGTTCCCTCAGAATGGTTGGAAATCATTCGCAGAGTGTAAAGGTATAAGGGAGCTTGACTGCGAGAGCAACAACTCGAGCAGGGACGAAAGTCGGGCTTAGTGATCCGGTGGTTCCGTATGGAAGGGCCATCGCTCAACGGATAAAAGCTACCCTGGGGATAACAGGCTTATCTCCCCCAAGAGTTCACATCGACGGGGAGGTTTGGCACCTCGATGTCGGCTCGTCGCATCCTGGGGCTGTAGTCGGTCCCAAGGGTTGGGCTGTTCGCCCATTAAAGCGGCACGCGAGCTGGGTTCAGAACGTCGTGAGACAGTTCGGTCCCTATCCGTCGCGGGCGTAGGAAATTTGAGAGGATCTGCTCCTAGTACGAGAGGACCAGAGTGGACTTACCGCTGGTGTACCAGTTGTTCTGCCAAGAGCATCGCTGGGTAGCTATGTAGGGAAGGGATAAACGCTGAAAGCATCTAAGTGTGAAACCCCCCTCAAGATGAGATTTCCCATAACTATATGTTAGTAAGAGCCCTGAGAGAAGATCAGGTAGATAGGTTAGGAGTGGAAGTTGTGTGAGCAATGGAGCGGACTAATACTAATAGCTCGAGGACTTATCCAAATTAACTGAGGATATTTACAGAGGTTTAGAAATTTGTTAGAATATAGATATTCAATTTTGAATGTTTAACATTCAGAGTTAAGTGACGATAGCCTAGGAGATACACCTGTACCCATGCCGAACACAGTAGTTAAGCCCTAGAACGCCGGAAGTAGTTGGGGGTTGCCCCCTGTGAGATATGGAAGTCGCTTAGC
>NZ_JAAPAW010000036.1:0-4787 GCF_014435245.1 Streptococcus sp. IMAU 99161
ACGATGGAAGACATCAAGGGACGGGCCCTCATGAAACGTGACGAAGTCGATGTCGTCCAGTTCGCCCTACCAGTCGCGGGAGACAATGATATCCAAATCATCAACAACCTCCGCGACCAAGTCCAAAGTCTTAAAGAGATGTGGACAGGCCGCACCCCAGCAGGTATCCCAATGGTGCCAGATGAGTTGACAGAAGCAGACTTCTACGGACGTGAGGATGTAGCAACCTTGCTGGATGAAGGAAAAGTCCCACTCGGATTGGATCTGGAAACAGTTGAGCCTGTGACATGGGATCTTAAGAAAGGCAACCTTCTTTATCTGACAGACAAGGAAGAGCAGATGACACAATTCGTCAAACAAATCGCTCGTAGCAAGCAAAAGGTGATTGTGTTGGCGCCACAATTTTCTAAACTAAACTTAGAAGGATTTGAGCAGAAAGTTATCTGTGAGAATGTAATACAAGATATAGAAAATAGGTTAGAATTTCTTGAAAATGAGATAAATAAATGTATCCAAGAAGGATTGACGGAGCAAGTAGCTACTATTGTTCTTTATAATGTAACGGAGATCATTGGAAATCTAACACCTATTGCACAGAAGAGACTAGAGTTTATCTTTAAACAAGGTCTATTTGCTGGATATGCATCAATTGTAATAACGAACCAAAGTATTTCTCGTAATATCGAGGCTCCGTTACGCCTAGCAAAAGGTTTCAAACAAGCTTTGATTAGCATGAGGCTCAATGACCAAAATGTTGTACCCGTTGCGAAGAAACCTCTAAGAGAGACTATGTTAGAAAATCAAGTTCATTATTTTGCTTGTGAGAGTACATACATTAAGATTAAGGCATTGATGCGCTAAAGGCTTGATTAAAGACGCAATCACAAATCAATAGTGGACATTATAATCGCGGAGTAAAGAAAGATGAAAAAAATAAAAATAATTTTATGGTTAATGATAGGAGGAATTATGCTTATGGCAGTGGGGTTATTGAATGGATGTAGTTTGGGTGGTGAGACCATTCCCAAAAACAGGACAAAGAAGCAGTACGAATTCGAAAAAACGTTTGAACCTATGTTTAAATTTTTGGAGCAAGACAAGAAGGAGTTTACTGGACTAAAGTCATACACTAGTGATGTATATATAAAAAATCAAGATGAAGTCAAAAAATACGAAGTGGATTTAGATATCACTCAAGCTGATATTAAAGGTGATTACACAATAACACTTGGCGAGAATAAAGAAACTACACCAGTTACTTACTCTAATGGTAAACTAAATTATGAGTCAGAGATAAATCCTTTATTTGATGAAGAAATTCTAAATTTAATGGTTTCAAGGGATTATTTCGCTTCTTTAGATGTGGAAAAAACATTTAAGAGCGCAGAAACTGAATTGAGTGATATTATTTACCAACCAGAAAATCAATCAGAGTTATATAAAAAAATAGTGGAAAAGTATAACCTTCCATCTGACACAAAACTTTCAGTTAGTCTTGGATATGCGTACTATGACAGATACGACATACTACTTAGTTTAGAATCTAAAGAAAAATTAGTTCAAATCAGTGCTGCAATCTATTTAGTGAAAGGAAAGTGAATTTATGAATTCAATCGATAAAAGTAATAGACGAGTGGATGTGTCCGCTAATATTTCAGATTATGTTTATGAATATGAAAAAGATTATACTGTTCGAAATCCTAAAAATCCACTTAAAACTACTGAAAAGCTCATAGAAGAATCTTACGGAGATTCTGTAAAAATCGTAGACTCCATGTATGATAAAGATTCGGGAGTTGCCGCAATTGCGGTTGAAGACACGCTGACTGGGGAAACCTATATTTCCTACGCAGGAACCAACTATAAAGCTGACGGTCATAAAGATATCATTTCAGATATTACAATTGGCATAAATGATTCTTTATATCTAAAGGAAATAAATAAGCCTGCACTTGATTTTTATGATAGAGTAGAAGCAAAAGGAAACTATATTACAACAACAACAGGACACTCTTATGGAGAATTCCAGGCTGGAAGAGTAGCGTTAGAAAGACAAGTACCATACAATTACGGATACCAAGGGGCTCCTCAATCAGTAAATGGGAAGACAGCTCAAGAGATGGCTACTAGTGGAGATGCAGTATGGTTTAAGCAGATAGTTGCTAAGAGTCACAATTTTAAAGAATTTAAAAAAAATCTGGATTTATTCTTAAATGGCCCCGCTAGTAGTGGTGATAGTGTTAGACTACCAGATGACACAGTATTGAATCAATACTGGAATTACTTTTCTCGATTAAAAGATATATCTCCTAAAACAGTGAAGATGGCTAAAGAAGAGGCGAAGCGGATTGAGGGATTAAGGAAAAATTATAAGGGTCAATCTATTACATTTTCTACAACTCGTGATGTTTTGACTAATATTACCTGGGCTCAGGACGGACAGGATATTTCGTTCGGAGGACAGGTACTAGATAACGGGCTCTTAAACTGGATGTTGGATGCTGGTACTCCAACCATATTAGACTATCTAGGGATTACAAAGGAAACCAAATATCCTGGTAATGTTGTTGCGATTGATTTACCAATTCATCATAATATGAATGAGTACAGAAAAAGTGCTGAAGCTATGGAATATACAAAGCAAATAGTTCTAGAACAGTTATTTGCGGTTGATATAGATGGCGATGGTTTATTAGATTTTGCAGTGACTCCAGAGAATACAACAACTCGAGATTTGTTGAAGAAGTATGGCGACTCAAAAGAAATTCGCATAGACACAACATCTATGAGCGTTCTAATCACAAATTTGAATGCTAGTTTAGGGCATGCGAAAGACCTGTTAGAGGTAGTTAAACGTACAAGTCAGGCAAATGAAAATGTTATGAATAATTTGTCAAGTCGTACAAACAATCTAAAAGAAGCTATCTTCCAGCATCTACAATCGATTAGTTTGATTGAAGCTGTTCAGAAGATAGATAAAGCTTATAGTAATTATGATGGTATTACAGGGACGCTTTATGCACTCAATGCATATAATCCCAATGATTTCTCAAGGCGCTTTGACTTGTTCGGTTTTAGTGGCCTAAACGACTATTTTTATAGTAATGGAGACCACTTTGACCATGGAGTGATCACCTCAAAATTAAGTAAAATTAAGTTGAACAATGATCCCCTGCTTCTAGATATCGAAGTACACAATATAAGCACAAAAAGTAAATCTGAGGGTAATATTTGGGCTGGATCGGGTATGTCTACTAACTTAGGAACTAAGGGAGCGGAACTAATCAATTCATTTGAAGGAATGATTGAAAAAAGCACGACAGGTTTAGATAAGCGTTCCCATTTTGGCGATGGAATACCACAAGCTGTGAATGAAATTTTAAAGGTATTGGAACAAAATATTCAGACAATCATTTATTGTATCTCTTATACTATCTCTGTAGCTGAAATTATCAAAACAGCTTTAGAAGAAACAGATAGAGGTTTGGCTAGAAATATAGATACACTAGATTTTAGTTCTGTTCCAGATGTTAATACAAATGTTTCACAGGACTATAATAGTTACTTGGAGGAGAGTGGTATATTTGATGATCGCGATGTTATTAGTGCTTTTGATGATCAGATAGACGTGAGGGCTGAGGATCTAGCAAATCAGATGTCTACGTCTTTTAGTAATTATCTAGATAATGCAAAAGCCTATATTGAGCAAACAAATAAAGTTATGACAAATGCAAAATATAATCTACAAGAACTTATTAATGATTTTCCTACTGAAATTTATTACAAGAACAAATTTGAGGATACGGATAAAAAAAAGTATGGTATTGTGGAGTCCCAGATTTCAATATCGGGAACAATACGAAAAGCTGTTTCAGATATTGATTCTGTGGACATATATTTGACAACAGCAGCTACAACAATAAATCTAGTTGTGTCGATGTTGGGAGGTTTCAAGCCTGCGTTCAGGAATGGGATGGAGGATGCATTTTATGGAGCAGCTGAATTGAAAGGTGTTGTTCGTGCTCAAAAAGCAGTCGGTGCAGTTGTGAAATCTTTGCAGATTCAGTTTACAAATTTCAAGAGTGATTTAGAGAGCTTGGCATTGGGTTCTGCGTCACAGGCGTTGGGATATAAACTTGGAGACATGACAAATCTGATGGGGAATGTATCTCATGTTATTGACGATTGTTTTGGAAATTGATAATGATTATTATTTTATGGAAAGAGCCCCTTTGAACTGTACCTCAAAAGTTAGACAGAAAAATCTAACTTTTGAGGTGTTTTTATTATGATATTGATATTTGAGAATAAAGTTCAAAACCTTGAACTTAGAAACCAAGAGTCCCTTTAATTCCTACAGTACTTTTACCAACTACTGAATGATAGATTCTTTTTATCTTGAGGTATTACATTTTCCCTTAAAATACAGTGTAAATTAAGGAGTAATATTATTAATGAGAAGGAAAGGTAAGTGATAAATTTCAAAGTACAGTATACTGATCTTAGTTTATCCATATTGCCTTTGGAGAATGTTGTGAGACGAAGTCTCCTCTGATCTTCTATAACTAGTGATTAACTTGAATTTTAAAGTATATTCTATTATGATATTAATACTCAATAGAGTTATTGTCACTTTCCTGAAGGTTATGACAAGGAAGCCATCTCGCGTGGCCTTGCCCCTCTCAAGCATATTCAACAGCTTAAGAGCTTGATTCCAGACTCGGTGACCTTCCTTGAAATGTATCAAGCAGAAACGTTCAATGACCTCAAGGTCTTGAGTCGTTGGG
>NZ_JAAPAW010000037.1:0-34460 GCF_014435245.1 Streptococcus sp. IMAU 99161
TTGACATACGAAAACTCCCCTTATCGTTTCTAGTGAATTTTTGTTTTTTCACTGTCCACTATAAGGGGAGTATATCATTTTGTCCCAGCCTTTCTTTTAATCGTTAAATCTTTTTTTGTATTTTGGCTCTTTCATTCTCAATCTTTTGAAATCATTGAATGCCTATGATAAAATACTAGTTAGTTATAAAATAACTAAGGAGTTTCTATTGAACAAAAAATCATTCTATGGGCTGCTTCTTGGGCTGGTGCTTTTATGTATCGCCATTTATGGGAAGTCTCAACAAAAAACACAGCTGGATCACACAAATTACCAACAAATCACGCGTCCTACCTTATTTTTTCATGGTTATGGCTCGAGTGCCAATGCAGAAAAACACATGACAGATGCAGCAAAAAAAGCAGGGGTGACACAAACTATCATCACTGCAAACGTGGCTGAAGATGGGCAGGTAAGGCTGACAGGGACCATTCCAAAAGGTGCGGTCAATCCAATTATCAAAGTGGAGTACCAAAACAATCGCACACCCGATCCAAAAGTCATCAGCCATTATGCCTATCAGGTCGTCAAAAAGCTTCAAGACACCTATCATTTTAAAGACATGAACGTCGTTGCTCATTCTATGGGAAACATGTCTGTTTTATATTATCTTCTAGAACATGGAAGTGATGAGAACTTGCCAAAAATTGTCAAGCAGGTCGCCATTGCTAATCATGTCGCTGGACTCGAAGGAATGAATTTACCCCAAGGTTTGGTACTAGATGCGCAAACAGGTAAGCCATCAGCAATGAATGAGCAGTACCAACAGCTTTTAGCTCTTCGGGAAGTCTATCCAGAAAATCAGATCGATGTCCTAAATATCTATGGAGATATCGGTGGCGAAACAGATGGGTCGGTTCTCAATGTTTCTTCGAAAGCCCTTCGTTACCTAGTAGCAGAACGTGCAAAAAGCTATCGTGAAGAAAAGATTGATGGAAAAGGGGCTCAGCATAGCCAACTTCATGAAAATCCAATAGTTGATAAGCTATTGATCCAGTTTCTTTGGGGAAAATAAAAATGTCATCATTTCTTAAAAGAGCTGTAAGCAAGTTTTAAGAATAAAACAGTATAATGAAAACTGAAGTGAGGAACCTCTTTATTGGCTTCTTTTTTCATCTCTTGCGATGTGAGAGGCTTGAGAGTTTTTTTCTTATAGATGATGTGATTAGAAAGAAGAGAAAGATGAAATTTAAAAAAATTGCAATGCTTGCGGCAACTACTTTTGCCGTATTTTCTGCTGTTCCCCATATCTCTGCAGATACGAATGTGCAAAAAGTCATTGATGAAACCTACGTCAAACCCGACTATGTTCTCGGCTATTCACTAGACCAAAGCCAAATTGAGCAGACCTTAAATCTATTGAATTACGACAGTGCAAAGGATAAAAAAGAGTGGAAGGCCATGACACCAGATGTCTATTCTTCCATTATGAATGTGGCTAATGATGATAGTCTCGAGCTGTATTCCTCCGTTAAACTTCAAAAGCTCGGAAAAAACAAAGCTCTTGAAGTCAATATTGTAACACCTCAGAATATAACCAAAGTGACAGCAGATATGTACCGCAATGCTGCAGCTACGCTGGGACTTGAGCATGCACAAATTACAGTCGCATCTCCTGTCCAAGTAACGGGCGAAAGTGCCTTGGCTGGTATTTATTACTCGCTTGAGAAAAATGGCGCAAAAGTCTCGCAAGAAAGCAAAAACCTCGCTCAGGAAGAGTTGACCACCCTATCAGGGATTAACGAAGAAAATGCAGGGAAGAAAAACTTTGATGCTGACAAGTTGAATGTGGCCCTCACCGATATCAAAACAGCAGTAGCCAATGCTAAAAATAACAAGAAGGATTTGAGCAAGGATGATATCCAAAAGATTGTCGAAGAAACTCTCAAGAATTATAAACTAGATGGCGCCATGTCCTCCAAACAGATCAATTTGATCATCAACTTTGCGGTTAATCTTTCAAAGAGTAGCGTCGTCAGTAACAAGAACTTTACAAAGACCCTGACTGATCTGAAGGATAGCATTGTCGATAAAGCAGGCGATACCTTTAACAACATCAATCTTAATTTTGATACAAATGCCATTTTAAAAGATAGTGGCAACTTCTTCACAAATGCGTGGAATGCCATTGCTGGCTTCTTCGGAGCCATCTGGAATGCCATTGTCAAATTCTTTAGTGGTTTGGTTGGATAAACATAGCACAAAAGCACTGCTGACAAGAAGTCAGAGTGCTTTTTCTAGCTCGTGAAAAAAAGGTCCCTCGGACCTTTAACTCGCTTTGCTATTTCTAAGCTCGTGAAAAAAAAGGTCCCCCGGACCTTTTTTTACTCCCACTCTACAGTTGCAGGTGGTTTACTTGTGATATCGTAGACGATGCGGTTGACGTGGTCAACTTCGTTTACGATACGGACTGAGATTTTTTGGAGGACTTCCCATGGAATTTTAGCGAAGTCTGCTGTCATGCCATCGATAGAAGTGATAGCGCGGATAGCGATCGTATAGTCGTAAGTACGACCATCACCCATAACACCGACTGAACGAACACCAGTGTTGACTGTGAAGTATTGCCAAATATCACGGTCAAGACCCGCTTTGGCGATTTCTTCACGAAGGATAGCGTCTGATTCGCGAACTGTTTCCAGTTTTTCTTCAGTGATTTCCCCCATGACACGGATAGCAAGTCCTGGTCCTGGGAATGGTTGGCGCCATACGATATTATCTGGCATACCAAGCTCTGTACCAAGAGCACGAACTTCATCCTTATAAAGAGTGTTGAGTGGCTCGATCAGTTCAAACTGCATGTCTTCTGGAAGTCCACCAACGTTGTGGTGAGATTTGATGGTTTGAGCAGTATCCGTACCAGACTCAATCACGTCTGTGTAAAGAGTTCCTTGGGCCAAGAATTTCACATCTTTAAGCTTACTTGCTTCGTCATCAAAGACATAAACAAACTCGTTACCGATAATCTTCCGTTTTTTCTCAGGATCAGATACACCAGCAAGTTTATCTAAGAAACGTTTGGCAGCATCTGCTTTGACAATGTTGAGACCAAACTTCCCACCAAGCATCTCCATGACTTGGTCAGCTTCCCCTTTACGAAGAAGGCCGTGGTCTACAAAAATACAGATCAATTGATCACCAATTGCTTTTTGAAGGAGAACCCCAACAACAGAAGAATCCACACCACCAGAAAGTCCAAGAAGGACACGTTTGTCTCCGACAGTTTGGCGAATTTTCTTGATTTGCATGTCAATGAAGTTATCCATAGACCAATCGCCTTTGGCACCACAGATGTTCAAAGCAAAGTTACGAAGGATATCATATCCATAGACAGAATGGCGAACTTCGGGGTGGAACTGGATACCGTAGATTTTCTTGTCTGGATTTTCAATGGATGCATAGGGACAGTCAGCAGAAGTACCCGTACGGATGAAGTCAGCCGGAATTTCTGTCACAGCATCCCCATGGCTCATCAAAACGACTTGTTTATCCGGTGTGCTTGCAAAAAGAGCAGAAGATTCTATCAAACTGAGTTCAGATTGACCATATTCACGGTTACCAGCGTTACCTGCTGGAACAACCTTTCCTCCCAATTTGTGGGTCAACAATTGCATTCCGTAACAGATTCCAAGGATTGGAATTCCCAACTCAAAAATTTCAGGATCAATATCAAAGGATCCTTCCTCGTATACAGAGTTTGGTCCGCCTGAAAGAACGATCCCAACTGGATTGATTGCACGCACTTCAGCAGCAGAAATCTTATGGCTCTTCAATTCTGAGAAGACACCAATTTCACGAATCCGACGTGAAATAAGCTGATTGTATTGGCTACCGTAGTCAAGCACGATGATTTTTTCAACATCATGCAAATCAGTTGATAGGTTTGTCATCTTATCCCCTTCTTAATCAAATTTACTTTCCTCTATTCTAACACAAAACCCCTCGCTTTACCATTCTCTGATTGAATCTTTCGGAAAATTACGCTACAATAGACCTAATAGAGAGAAAGAGCAGTACAATGATTCCAGCTTACATTCAAATTCATGATCAGATTAAGTCTGAGATTGATCAAAAAATATGGAAAATCGGGGAGCGCCTTCCTAGTGAACGCGATCTAGCAGAGCAATTTCAGGTCAGTCGAATGACCCTTCGTCAAGCCATCACCCTTCTAGTCGAAGAGGGGGTTCTTGAAAGACGAGTGGGAAGTGGCACCTTTATCACCAGCACGCGCGTCCGGGAAAAAATGCGTGGGACAACCAGTTTCACCGAAATTATGAAATCACAAGGCAGAGAACCGTCTAGTCAAGTGATTTCATACCGTAAAACCATTCCTAGCCTGCAAGAAGTAGACAAATTGGGCATTGATAAAACAGAAACCATTATTCGAATGGAGCGGGTTCGGTATGCTGATGGGATTCCTGTCGTTTATGAAGTGGCCTCTATTCCGGAGAAATTTATTAAGAATTTCAATCGCGAAGAAGTGACCAGCCATTTCTTCCAAACCTTGGAGCGTCATGGTTATAAGATCGGGAAGTCGCATCAGACAATCTATGCACGATTGGCCAAGGATAAGATTGCGGACTATTTACAGGTTTCAAAAGGTCAGGCGATTTTAGGGCTAACCCAGGTTTCCTATTTTGAAGATGGTACAGCCTTTGAATATGTGAAAAGCCAGTATGTAGGCGAGCGGTTCGAATTTTATTTGGAAAATAACTAAGTTTGCAATTAGTAAAACTAAAAAACTTTCAAATGCTAAAGTGGATTCCACTGGCATTTGGGAGCTTTTTTCGTTAGGAATCATTCTTTCTAAATAGTGATAGTAAAGCCAAAATCAAAAGTTATTAAAAAAATTTTAATTTTTTCTTCAATTTTTGATTTTTTTTACGAATATATAGATAAGAGGCCCATATTAGGCCTAAAAAAAGAGATATAAGGCAGAAAAAAATGAAAAAAATTAAAATCGATGTGGTAGCTGTTCCTTTGAGCGGGCATCTCTACCCAACTTTAAATCTCGTCAAACCCTTATTGGATGATCCAACCATGGAAATCCGGGTTTTCACAGGACCTCAGAAAAAGGCCGTTACAGAAAGTCTCGGCTTCACTGTAGTTCCAATTCTAGAGGACAAAGTAGAAGAATTTGAATGTGCGGCGAATAACGAAAAGAAACTCAATCTATTTTCAGCTTATCGGCAATTGTCCAAGAGTCTCGATTTGATTAATCATGTATCGGATCAATTGCTAGAGGAGTGGCGCGTCAACCGCCCAGATATTGTGATTGCTGATTTTATCACTTTATCAGCGGGCTTTGTGGCAGAAGAGTTAGAAATTCCTTGGATTACGACCATGGCAACTCAATTTGCAATCGAAACTCCTAATGGTCCTCCTTGTTTCTTTGGAGGAATGGGAGTTGCACGAACCAAGAAGGAAGAAAAGATCCAAGCCCTATGCCGTAAACTCACGCGCATTGGGAAATACTGTGTGGCTTTCCTCTTACATAAGCGCTTAAAACGTTACAATTTTAAGTT
Organism: Streptococcus sp. IMAU 99161; assembly: GCF_014435245.1. NCBI lineage: Bacteria > Bacillati > Bacillota > Bacilli > Lactobacillales > Streptococcaceae > Streptococcus > Streptococcus sp. IMAU 99161. Next base: position 5,565 of record NZ_JAAPAW010000037.1, read on the forward strand.
ATACAATCAAAATGGAGTGGAGAGCATCTATTCTCCTTATGCCATCTTTGGAATTGGAATGATGGAGCTGGAGTTGAAAACACATTTCCCTCATCAATATGCTTGGCTGGGTCCATTAGGAACCTCTCTTGAAAAAGCAGAAGATTATCCTTTGGATCTCAGCCCTTATGAAGACAAAAAGAAGATCCTCGTGACGTGTGGGACTCAGTTGCCATGGGCAAAAGAAAATTTGCTTCATCAAACCAAGCAGTTAGCCATAGAGCATCCAGAATGCCACTTTTTTGTCACCTTGGGAGATGGGGCAAAAGACTTTTCTGAAGAAGAAGTAGCACCAAATGTGACGGTCGTCTCTTATCTGCCATATAAGGAATACATTCCGCAGATGGACTATGTCATTCACCATGGAGGAGCTGGAATCTTTTATCAGTGTATTGAATTTAAAAAACCTGCCTTGATCTTGCCACATGACTATGACCAATTTGACTATGCCATTCGAGGAGTAGAAGCAGGGATTGCTTTTCAAGCTCATCGCAATCGCACCGAAGAGATTCAAGCAGGTTTTAACGCCCTGTTAGAAAAAGAATCTTGGGAAGAGTTAGCGAGACTAAACAAATTATCAAAAACCTACAAACCGTTGGATACCTTAGAGTTTGAAATTCAACGATTATTAAGACGTGGAACGGATGGGAAACTATGAAAATTCTTGTAACAGGTGCGACTGGCTTCCTTGGAAAATATGTGATTGAGGAGTTATTGGATCACGACTATTCTATTGTAGCCTTTGGCCGAAACGAAAAAGTTGGCAAGGCTCTGGAAAGTGAGCGCGTCCAATTTGTTAAAGGAGATTTGAGCTCTATTGAGGAATTAAGACGAGCTTTTCAGGATATTGATGCTGTTGTTCATGCAGGAGCCTTGTCTACTGCTTGGGGACCCTGGAAGGCTTTCTATCAAGCAAATGTCATCGGCACTCAAAATGTCCTTACCTTGTGTCGCGAATTTGCGGTACAACGCTTGGTTTATGTGTCTTCTCCCAGTATTTACGCAGCTGGAAAAGACCAATTAAACATCAAGGAAAGTGATGCTCCAACAGAAAATCACCTCAACAATTATATCCGAAGTAAATTGGCTTCTGAAAAACTATTTCCTGACTATCCAGATGTGCCAAGTATCATCTTGCGTCCGAGAGGATTATTTGGTGTGGGAGATACCAGTATCTTGCCTCGGGTTTTACGCCTCAGTCGAAAAATTGGGATTCCGTTGATTCGAGGAGGAGAGCAGCTCATGGATATGACCTGTGTGGAAAATGTCGCTCTAGCCATTCGCTTAGCTCTGGAAGCAAAAGAAGCACACGGACAGGTTTATAATATTACAAATGGAGAACCAAAGACCTTTAAGCATTTGATTGAAACCACACTAAAAGGATTAGGAGAACCCATTCGCTATCGGAAGATTCCAGCAGGTCTGGTAGCAGGTGTGGCGTACAGCCTTGAAGGAGTGTATCGATTATTTCATATAAAAGCTGAACCCCCCTTGACTCGCTACACCTATTATCTCCTTCGCTATAGCCAAACTCTCGATATTCAAAAGGCCCAAACCGAACTTGGCTACTATCCAAAAATGACCATTGAAGAAGGGATTGACAACTATGTCCAACATGATCGAGCACATTGATTATTTTCCAGCAGGTTTTTGTAGCAGTCATTCTGGACTCTTATTTAAAGGGATTCCAAATAAAAAAATGCAATTTCCAGCAGGTGTCTTTTTGATTCATCATCGTGAAAAAGGCTATATTTTGTACGATACTGGCTATCATTATGAAATCAAGAAAAAAGCACGGTATTTCTGGTACCGTCTAGCAACGCCTATGCAGATGAAAAAGGAAGACCAGATTGACTACTTATTGCAAGAGCGTGGCATTGATCCAGCAGCCATTTCCTATGTGTTTCTTTCGCATTTGCACCCTGATCATCTCGGCGGAGCAGCACTTTTTCCAAATGCTCATTTCTTTGTGACTCAGGAAGTCTATGAAGTGTACCAGAAGCCGAAATTCAAAGATCTGATTTTTAAAGAGTTTCTTCCAGCTGATTTCAAAGATCGGGTGACTTGTCTCAAAGCAGATCAAACGCATCCTGCTTTCCCTTACCGCCCGACTGCGGACCTATTTGGTGATGGGAGTATTCTCGTATCATCTATCGATGGGCATGCAAGAGGGCAGGGATGTATGTATATGGATGAGGTCAAGCTCTTTATTGGAGCGGATCTTTCTTGGGGAGTAGAGCTCTTACCTTACACACGGCAAATGCGTCTCATTCCTTCCTTAGTTCAGGATGATAAAAATGCTTATTTAAAAGGAGCTGATTTGCTGGAAACACTCTTACAAGAAGGCATTCAAGTTGTGGTCAGCCACGACCCGCAAGATCGGATTGAAAGGATTTTAAATGAAAAAAACAGTCTTTCTGAAAACCTTTATTGAAACCAGATGGTTCCATCGATTCCGTTCAAAAGAAACCTTAGAAAAGTACCAAAAAAAGCAATTGGCTCGCTACCATGCTTTTATTACTTCTCACTCTCCCTATTTTCAAAACCATTCTCCTGAATCCTTTGGGGCCATGGATAAGAATTTCATGATGACGCATTTCAATGAACTGAATACTCTGGGCGTGGATCGAGATCAGGCATTAGAGATGGCCATCCGCGGAGAACAAACGCGAGATTTTACCGAAATGAATGGAGAAGTAGCAGTAGGTTTGTCTTCTGGGACTTCCGGGCACCGAGGAGTTTTTGTCACCACAGAAAAAGAAAGAAGTATGTGGGCTGCAGCAATCTTAGCTAAGATGTTGCCAAAAGGAAACCTGTTTGGTCATCGCATTGCTTTTTTCTTACGTGCTGATAACGAACTCTATCAAACCATTAATTCGTCCCTTATTCGATTAGAGTATTTTGATATCTTCAAGGATAGTACAGAGCATTTAGAGCGTCTCAAAGACTATCAGCCAACCATTGTAGTGGCGCCTGCTTCCACCTTGATAGAGTTAGCTAACTATGTCAGCAATCAACAACTAGATATTCAACCCGTTAAGGTTGTCTCTGTTGCAGAGATCCTAGAGGATAGAGATGCTCAGACAATCGCTAAAGCCTTTCAACTAGAGAAGGTTGATCAGGTCTACCAAGCGACAGAAGGATTTTTAGCTTGTACTTGTTCAGAAGGTAATCTTCACCTCAACGAAGATATTTTGTATGTCGAAAAAGAGTATCTAGATGATCACCGCTTTTATCCGATGATTACAGATTTCAAACGAACGAGTCAACCCATCTATCGGTACCGACTCAATGATATTTTAGTAGAAGAAAAGTCTCCCTGTCCTTGTGGATCCGTTTTTACTCGAATCGCGAAAATCGAAGGACGATCGGACGATATTTTCTATTTCAAAAGAGTTGATGGAATCAGCCAAACCATCTATCCAGATTTTATTCGCCGGTGCATTTTATTCGTTGAAAATATTCAGGACTATCAAGTGACTCAGCTGGCAGATGGATCGATTACCATTGCCTTGAGTCATCGTTCCGAGTTTATTGAGAAAGCGATCTTTGCCCAATTTGAACTCTTGGCTCAACAAAAACAATTCATCCTCCCAAATATTCAATTTATCGATTACCAATGGGACCCAACACGTAAATTAAAACGTGTTCAACGACTTCAATAAAAGGAGAATCCTATGACTACTGTAAAAAGACATCTGCAAATGAAAGGCTATGGAACTGCACTTCCTGCTCATACAGTGACCTTCAAAGACCAAACTCGTTACCGTGTGAAAGAAGGAGAAGAAACACAGATTGATCTAGTAGCGCGTGCAATTGAAGCTGCTTTAAAACACGCAGGGCTTGAAATGACAGACATCGACTGCCTGGTTTCGGCTAGTGCGGTTGGCGTTCAGCCGATTCCTTGTACAGCTGCTTTGATCCACGAGCGCGTGGCCAAGGGACTGACGATTCCTGCCATGGATATCAATACCACCTGTACCAGTTTTGTATCAGCCTTAAGCACCATTTCTTATCTGATTGAAGGTGGTGAATACCAACGGGTTCTCATTGTATCCAGTGAAGTCGGAAGTCTTGGGCTTAATCCTAAACAAAAAGAGAGCTTTGAATTATTTAGCGATGGAGCAGCGGCCTTTATTTTTGAAGCAACAAGCCAAGACAAAGGAATCATTGCTAGCATGCAACGGACCTGGTCTGAGGGGGCCCACGATACCGAAATTCGGGGTGGTTTGACAGCTTATCATCCGAAATTGTACTCTGAATCAACCAAGACTGATTTCATGTTTGATATGAAAGGGAAGAAAATTCTCTTACTTTCTGCTCGTGTCATTCCAGAAATGTTCCAAGAATTCCAAGAGAAATCTGGCATTTCTAAAGATACAGTAGACTATATCATTCCCCACCAAGCTAGCCGTGCCTTGCCACTCGTCATGGATAAATTGGGAGTTGGCAAAGATAAATATCTCAATATTGTCAGCGATTATGGAAATATGGTTTCAGTAGCCGTGCCTTTTGGTTTAGCCTATGCGCTTGATCACGGCTATGTGAAGGAAGGCGATACCATCTTCTTGATGGGAACTGCGGCAGGGATGACGGTCAACATGTTGGCAATGAAACTCTGATAATTCATCCTCCCATTTCAACTTAAAAAGCATCAAGTCCCGCTAGTCTTTAGCGGGCTTTTTTGATATAATGAAAGGTATGGAAATTGAGAAAACCAACCGAATGAATGCGCTCTTTGAGTTTTATGCAGCGCTCTTGACGGACAAGCAAATGAACTACATCGAGCTTTATTATGCTGATGATTATAGCTTGGCTGAGATTGCTGAAGAGTTTGGAGTGAGCCGTCAGGCGGTCTATGACAATATTAAACGCACAGAAAAGATTTTGGAGGACTACGAAATGAAACTCCATATGTATTCCGATTACATTGTTCGTAGTCAGATTTTTGATCAGATTTTAGAACGCTATCCGGAAGATACTTTTCTACAAGAGCAGGTTGAAATTTTAACAAGCATTGACAATCGGGAGTAATCATGGGCAGTCTAGTTATTTATCAAGGAATACCTTGCGAACTATTAGCCGCAGAGGAACCATTTCCTACTCGACTACAGATTATCTCACCCAATGATAAGTCCAAAGCCATGCAAATAGGTTTTAGCTGTTGGGGATATCCAAATGAAATCATGAAAGAAGTCACACCCGAAGAACTAGAGTGTTTGCAACATTTCGGACGATTTCCACTGAATTGAAAAAATAGGAGAAAATAATGGCATTTGAAAGTTTAACCGAACGTTTACAGAACGTCTTTAGAAATCTTCGTAAGAAAGGGAAAATCTCTGAAGCGGATGTCCAAGAGGCAACCAAAGAAATTCGTCTAGCCCTCTTAGAGGCCGACGTTGCCCTTCCTGTTGTAAAAGACTTTATCAAACGTGTCCGCGAGCGGGCCATAGGGCATGAAGTCATTGAAACCCTGAATCCTGCCCAACAAATCGTGAAGATTGTCGATGAAGAATTGACAGCCATTTTGGGTTCAGAGACAGCAGAAATTATCAAATCTCCAAAAATTCCAACCATTATCATGATGGTCGGTCTTCAAGGGGCTGGTAAAACAACCTTTGCTGGGAAATTGGCTAACAAATTGGTCAAAGAAGAAAATGCACGTCCTTTGATGATTGCGGCCGATATCTATCGTCCAGCAGCCATTGATCAGTTGAAGACGCTTGGTCAGCAGATCAATGTGCCTGTCTTCTCACTCGGTACAGAAGTCCCTGCAGTCGAGATCGTTCGTCAAGGTTTGGAGCAGGCGAGAGCTAACCACAATGACTATGTCTTGATCGATACGGCGGGTCGTCTGCAAATCGATGAAAAACTCATGGGCGAGTTGCGCGATGTCAAAGCTCTTGCTGAGCCAAACGAAATCCTCTTGGTTGTCGATGCTATGATCGGTCAAGAAGCGGCCAATGTGGCGCGTGAGTTTAACGAACAACTCGAAGTGACCGGGGTCATCTTGACCAAGATTGATGGGGATACCCGTGGTGGTGCAGCCCTTTCTGTCCGTCAGATTACTGGAAAACCAATCAAGTTCACTGGTACTGGTGAAAAAATCACTGATATCGAAACCTTCCACCCAGACCGCATGTCTGGTCGGATCCTCGGTATGGGGGATATGCTGACGCTGATCGAGAAGGCTTCTCAAGAATACGATGAGAAACGTTCCCTTGAACTCGCTGAGAAGATGCGGGAAAACACCTTTGACTTCAACGACTTTATCGACCAGTTAGACCAAGTTCAAAACATGGGACCAATGGAAGACCTACTCAAGATGCTTCCTGGGATGGCCAACAATCCAGCTATGAAGAACCTTAAGGTCGATGAACGAGAAATTGCTCGCAAACGTGCCATTGTATCATCCATGACCCCAGCTGAACGGGAAAATCCAGATCTCTTGAATCCAAGCCGTCGTCGTCGGATTGCTGCTGGATCAGGAAACACCTTTGTCGAAGTCAACAAATTTATCAAGGACTTTAACCAAGCCAAGCGGATGATGCAAGGTGTCCTCTCTGGCGATATGAACAAGATGATGAAGCAAATGGGGCTCAATCCAAATAACATGCCGAAAAACATGCCTGGTGGCATGCCTGATATGTCTGCCCTCGAAGGCATGATGGGTCAAGGTGGGATGCCTGACTTATCAGCTCTTGGCGGAGGTGCTGGAATGCCGGACATGAGCCAAATGTTCGGTGGGGGTCTCAAAGGAAAAGCCGGTGAATTCATGATGAAACGAGCGATGAACAAGATGGCCAAACAAATGCGCAAAAATAAGAAAAAACGGAAATAACTCTTTCTAATAAGGGCCTGGGACATTGTTCCGGGTTTTTTAGAAATGATACAGAGGATACATGTTAAAAAAACTATTTCTACAACTCATTCGTTTCTTTACAAGACTCTTTTCTTCGCACAGCAGACCCTTTGAATTTCCAAAAGGGTCGAAGAAACCACCGATCAGACCCATCATCTTTGTACCTGGTAGTTCAGCTAGTATCCAGCGTTTCAATGGAACCATCCGCATGCTCCATCGCTATTCTAGAAAAAAGCAGAGTCTCTTAAAAATAAAAGTCAACAAAGATGATTCTATCCAGATGGAAGGAAGACTGAACAGCAAGGACCGCAATCCGATGATTGTGATTGGCTTTGAAAACAATCGAGATGGATATCCCAACATTAAGCAGCAAATTGAATCACTAAAAACAGCCTTTCAGCATCTGTTAGATCACTATTATTTTACCGACTTTCAGGCTGTTGGGCACTCAAATGGCGGTTTAGTATTGACCGGATTTCTGGAAAGTGGATTTTTAGAAAAAAAGAAACTTAGGTTAACGAAGCTTGCAATTATAGGGAGTCCTTATCTATTTAATCAAGACATGTACGAAGATTTTCAAAAGTGGAAACATCGGATTAGTAAAGAAGTCCAAGTTCTCAATTTTGTAGGTGATTTTGCAGGAAAAACAGATGGGATCGTACCGCTAAAGAGCGCTAAGGCTGGACAAAGGATTTTTAAAGAAGGATCCTATACTGAAGTAAATTTAACGGGTCGTAAGGCCCATCATTCCGCATTGCCAACCAATCCAGAATTGGTAAAACAATTAAGTTTATTTTTAAATTTATAGAAGATTACATAATTTATCTTATGTAATCTTTTTTATTCATTTAGACTGTAGTATTGAACGACGACCTCAGAATGAAGGAACTGACAAAGAAAATCATTCATAGAAGTTAAAATATCTTGCCAACCTAACTAAATCGACTAGAAATGATTTTTGGTTTTAAAGAGATATCAGATAACAAGAAACATCTCCTAGATTTAAATAACCTTGCAAATAGATGAAGAGTTTGAGAAAAATGAATAGCAAGGAAAACTTCACATAAATAAACAGAACTAGATTATGAGAAACTAGATTACCAGAATTTGCTTTTATTTTTTTGTATCACACCAGGCGCCTTATTAGGTTCATAATATCCCCTATAACATCTTTCAGAAAAACTATAATTTTCTTGAAAAATATATCTGGCTATGCTATACTACTAGTATAGAAAGTTTGGAGAAAAACATGAAACGCGAGATCTTATTAGAACGGATCGATAAACTCAAACAAGTCATGCCTTGGTACGTCTTAGAATATTACCAATCAAAACTGGCCGTTCCATATAGTTTTACGACCTTATACGAATACTTAAAGGAATACGATCGATTTTTCACCTGGGTTTTGGAATCTGGTATATCGGATGCTGACACCATGGCCAAGATCCCTTTAGATGTTCTGGAGCACATGACCAAGAAAGATATGGAGTCCTTTATTCTTTACTTACGTGAACGTCCTCTGCTCAATGCCAATACAACGAAAAACGGGGTTTCTCAAACAACCATTAACCGTACTCTTTCGGCTCTTTCTAGTCTCTATAAGTACTTGACTGAGGAGGTTGAAAATGAGCAAGGGGAACCTTATTTCTACCGTAACGTCATGAAGAAGGTTGCGACCAAGAAAAAGAAAGAAACCTTGGCAGCTCGAGCTGAAAATATCAAACAAAAGCTCTTTTTAGGTGATGAGACAGAAGGTTTCCTAAACTATATCGATCAGGAGTATCCGCAAACCCTCTCAAATCGTGCCTTATCTTCCTTTAATAAGAATAAAGAGCGAGATTTAGCGATTATCGCACTTCTTCTTGCTTCAGGTGTTCGTCTCTCGGAGGCGGTTAATCTGGATCTTCGAGATCTCAATCTTAAAATGATGGTAATTGACGTCACTCGAAAAGGGGGAAAACGCGACTCGGTTAATGTTGCTGCCTTTGCTAAGCCTTATCTGGAGCAATATCTTGCTATTCGAGACAAACGTTACAAGACAGAAAAGACCGATACAGCCCTATTCTTAACCTTGTATCGAGGGGTTCCAAACCGGATCGATGCTTCTAGTGTTGAAAAGATGGTCGCCAAGTATTCTGAAGATTTTAAAGTCCGTGTGACCCCCCACAAGCTTCGCCATACATTAGCAACGCGTCTCTATGATGCGACCAAATCACAGGTTTTAGTCAGCCACCAGCTGGGACATGCCAGCACACAAGTTACAGACTTGTATACCCATATCGTTAATGATGAGCAAAAGAATGCTTTGGATAGCTTGTGAGTTTACATAACGTAAATTATGTAATATTTATAGTGTTAGAAAAAGAGCGTAAATCTTTGATAGAATTTTACGCTCTTTTATTCTTTCTATAAAAATTCGATCCAATAATTCCGGTGGGGCTCAATAATAACTGGTTTTCCCCAGAATGATTTTAGATAGGCCAAGTTTGCAGGGGTGACCGGTCTTTTTTCACCATTGTACTTCTCAGCACTCTCTTTCGTTAAAAAGCATTTAACTGCTTCATATGGTGTACCATCGCTCGCTATTCGATCAATTCCTAAATAAGCTATTTCATCACCGGCTTTTGGAATATCTGTAAATAGTTTACCAATAAAATAAACCGTCTTATCTTTCATTAATTCATAAGCCTTACTATTTTCCAGTCTGTTATTTGCTGCAGCGTACATAATACAAAAACTATCTACGATGTCTTTCAAAGGCGTTAATTCTTCTTTGCTGACTATAATTTCGTCGGGAGCAAGTCCACCAATGACTAAGTTTGTATAATATGGTTGTTGGATGACATTATCTAAAGCCATTCCTAATGGTAGCTGGACAGCTTGATAGCCTAATGGTTCTAGCTCCTGCTTTTTCCGGTCAAGGTGTTCTTGTGTGATACTGACATTCAAATCATAAGGACTGGAAGATTGTTGCTTTCTAAAAAAAGCCACTACTATACGGTCTAACTGTTCAAATAGACCAAGATTTTCTACTGGAATTTTCATCATAGAACATAACTCCTTTTTGAAACATACTATTATGGAGCATTATACTCTTATTATGTATAACGAGTCAAGTATTTTACACAAAGCAACACAATTTCGTATATCTTATCTTTCTAGTCTTTTAGTCAATAAAATTTGATAACTAAAGATTAGCTTTCCAATTTTTTAATTATTTTCACATACTATCTCTAAATATCTAAATAATAGAGCGGCTTTCGTTTAATTTTTGAAAACAATCTTTCCGTTACAGATAGTGTACTTGAACTGCCAAGTGAAATCACAATATCTATAACTTTTATTTTCTCTTAATAGTAAACCTCTATTATTACAAGCTCATTTGTGGTAAGATGAGTATAGGTCATTTATGTTAGTTCCTTTTAGTCAAATGTGGTGTTTATCTAAACCTGACATAGATGGCTTTTTCTGTCTAGCTAAATTTTACAAATTGAGTATTAAAAAAGTGAAAGATCGACTGTCTTTCACTTTTTTACATTATGTGACTTTCAGTCCGTCTCGCTCCGTTAGGTGCGAGACAAAAAAACCACCCGCTATGCGGGTGCGCATCGAAGGTTATACCAAAAAAACTCCAAACGCGATACAATTAAGGTGTTCAAGCCAATTGTAAAGCGAAAGGAGAAAAATATGGCTCAAAAAGCACATAGTTTATCACACACAAAATGGATGTGTAAATATCACATTGTGTTCACCCCTAAGTATAGACGAAAAGTGATCTATAATCAATATCGAAGTAGTTTGGGAGAAATATTCCATAGATTATGTAGTTATAAAGGTGTTGAGATTATCGAAGGCCATTTAATGCCAGATCATGTTCATATGTTGGTAAGCATTCCACCTAGAATTAGTGTTGCAAGTTTCATGGGATATTTAAAAGGTAAAAGTGCTCTAATGATGTTCGATAAACACGCCAATCTGAAATATAAGTTTGGGAATCGACATTTTTGGGCAGAGGGATATTATGTAAGTACAGTTGGCCTCAATGAAGCCACAATAAAGAAATACATTCAGGAACAAGAGCGAAAAGATATTGCTTTAGATAAGTTGAGTGTAAAAGAATATGAAGATCCCTTTAGGGATAGTAGCAAGTAGTACATATGCCTCTTTGAGAGGCTTGTGACGAGTCAAATGCAATAAGGCTTGAACAAAGTGAAAGCCAGCGTCTTTAGGCGCTGGCTAGTTATCTGGGCTTATAGCCCTGGTACAAACCACCCGTTTGACGGGTGGTCATGATTCATTTTATAAAAAATATTTAAACGACCTTATTGTTTTCGTTGACCGAAATCGTGAATCATTTGTTCCAATTCTTCGCGACTTGGGGTCGTTAACATATAGAGGTAGTCTCCTTGCAATTCAGCAAAAGCTGCAGGCATATTCTTCTTCACGCGGAATTGGTCTTTGTATTTAGCCAAGACTTCTTCTTCAGAAAGTTGGTAGGCTGCATTGGCACGACGGGATGTTGCCAAACAATAGAGAGGCTCGAAGTTTGAGGCTGGGAATGGATCACCTGCTACAACATCCGCATACCCCTTGTATAGGTCAATTGAATGCGCGTAGTTATACACATCGATAGTAAAGCCACCTGCTGGACGGTTATTGTACTCGATCGCAATATAGTCATCGCCTTCACGGAAGAACTCAATATGGAAGAAACGTTCCTTCATGCCAAAAGTCTTGATGATGGATTCACCGTATTGGCGTAGTTTTGGATCCATATCTTTTAGGACATAGTAAGAATTGTCCATCTTGTAAAGAAGCAAGTCAAGCGGTGTGTAGGCATAATCAAAGGTTGTTGAAAAGACAATATTGCCATCATGATCAATCAAGCCATCAAAGGTACAAATCTCGCTAGAAGTAACAAATTTTTCGAAGAAGTAAACGGTATGTCCATCCCATTCAGCTTTGAAATGATCGACATCTTCAGGTGTTTCGATCTTGAAGGTCGCTGCTGCTCCTACCCCATTGTCAGGTTTTGCGATCAACGGCAAGCCGATTTTTTTCACAGCTTTATCAATATCTTTTTCTGCTTTGACCACGGCTCCTGGAACAACTGGAACTCCTGCTTTTTTGAAGAGTTTCTTCATTTCAGATTTGAATTTTGTTTTCTTCAAGTCTTTTGGTTTGGCCCCAAAGACGTTGAATTGCTCCCGAAGAGCGGCATCCAATTCCAACCAATATTCATTGTGAGATTCAATGCGATCAATTGGACCATGTTTATAAAAGAGAAAGGCCACGGCACGTTTGACTTCATCCAGATTTTCCAAGTTTTCAACTCGGAAATACTCTGTCAAACTCTTACGCAAAGGTTCATCTAATTGCTCGTATGGTTCTTGACCGATTCCCAAGACAGTAATTCCTTTGTTAGCCAGCTCAATGGTAAATTGTTGGAAATTTTGTGGGTAATAAGGTGAGATCACAATATAGTTCATAATTGACTCCTTTTTGGCATTAAAGATTCATTTGATCGAGGAAGTAAGGCATTTGCTTGCGCCACCATTCCCAGTCGTGGGCTACATCATAGCCCCATTCAGCGAACCAGGCAGGAATGTTTTTGTGATCGAAAGCTTCCTTTAGTTTATAGTAGGATGGCAGACCATCTTGCTCCCAAGCGCCTAAACCGGTACAAACAACGATCTCTGCTTGACGATAGTGGTCAATAAACCAACCATCATTTTGATTCCAAATATAGTCTGATGGAGAATTTTGGTAGATGGCTTCATCGCCTCCAAACTCACCGACAAAGAAACGGGCATCGTAGACACCACTCAAAGCGACGACTTTATTGAAAACATCTGGATGCTGCAAGAAGAAATTAAGCGCATGGTAGGCTCCCATTGAGCATCCCGTTGTCATCATTGGATCAAACCAACCTGTTTTGTGCTTGATAAAAGGAATGGCTTCTTGGATGACGTACCGTTCATAAGCACGATGCATTTCTGCTCGATCATGAGGATTCTTCCAGTCGCACAGCCAGCTTTCGCTGTCCACACTTGATAAGGTGAAGAATTGAATGCGTCCTTCTTCGATAAAGCGGGCACAAGCATCAATCATCCCGAAGTCATAGTATTCGTTGTGACTACCACCTGAGGAGGCAAAGACCACTACAGGAATCCCGGCATGTCCATAACGGTTTAGATACATTTCGCGGTTAAGTTGGCCACTCCAGTGGCTTAAATGTTCAATATTCATAAGTTTCCTTCTTTCTCTGATAGGGTGGTGCGAGGGACTGTTAATCCCAGTTCTCAGCTAAGAATCGAAGACAATCTGGTAAATTTTCTGCCCAGGCCAATTCATGGTGAACTGCTCCTGATTGAATCCGTATGGAAATATTTTCCAGAGCTACCCCTTGTTGGATGATATCGTGGTAATAGCGTAGGGATGAATCAATATAGGCCTGCTTGATATTGCCCGCCATCAAGGTCTTATCTGTATCGTCCGCTTCTTCGGTACCCACATAAATGTAAATGCGCTGATCGCTATACAATTTTTTGCGTTTAATATAGTGGTCAAAGGCTTCTTGGTGCAACCAGTTAGCCGATGAGAAGACTCCCAAACAACCAATCTGATCTTGATATTCTAAGCCGAGAAATTGTGTGATATTTCCTCCTAGAGACGAGCCGATCATAGCTGTATGCTCTCGGTCTGAAAGGGTACGATATTCTTGATCGATAAACGGTTTGACCACTTCCATGACAAACTCTCCGTACTCGACACCCTTGCCACCAAATTGCATGCCAGGAATATTGGATTCCTTGTACTTCCAGGCAGAGTATTCGTTCATCCTTTGAAAGCCGTCATTATCAATCGCAACGACAATCATACGACTGATATCAGGATTGCGCTTGATGGCTGGAATCACCTTCCAGGAATGACCTGCGTAGGCTTCCTTGCTATAGAGAACATTCTGGCCATCATGAAAATAGACAACAGGATAGCGTCGATCGGTATCTGTTTCATAATTCTTGGGCAATAGAACCCGAACACGACGGAGTTTTCCGGTATAAGGCACTTTCAACTCGTGTGTCTTCATATCTAAATAAAAATAGGATTTGTTCATTGTCAGAAAACTCTCTATATTCTAAATTTTACTTATTATACCATTTTTAGGAGAAAAAGTCTGGATTTCTCCAAACTTTTTCCATTCTTTAGCGATTTTCCATAAAATCAGCCAAATCAGTCAACGAACGTTCGGCAATTTTCTCATAGCGTTCTTTCTTATCCCGAATGCGTTGCCCTTCCAACTCCTTGATAATCCCAAAGTTGACATTCATAGGTTGGAAATGCTTGCTGTCAGCATGGGTGATATAATGGGCCAAGCTTCCGATAGCAGTTGTTTTAGGGAAGATAGCTGCTTCTTCCCCTTTAAAGAGACGAGCTGCATTGATCCCAGCAACCAAGCCAGAAGCTGCAGATTCAACATAGCCTTCCACTCCAGTCATTTGACCTGCAAAAAAGAGGTTTGACTGTTTTTTAGAACGGTAGGTTTGCTCAAGGAGATTTGGAGAATCCATGTAAGAATTACGGTGCATGACCCCATATCTCATAAACTCAGCATTTTCCAAACCTGGAATCATTTGGAAGACCCGTTTTTGCTCACCCCATTTGAGATGCGTTTGGAAGCCAACGATATTGTAGAGGCTAGCCGCAGCATTGTCTTGGCGAAGCTGAACGACTGCGTAAGGTGTCTTAAATTCTCCATCACGAGGCCCTTTGTAATCATCTGGATACTCGAGTCCGACTGGCTTCATAGGACCATAGAGCATGGTTTTAATGCCTCGTTTAGCCATGACCTCGATTGGCATACAACCTTCGAAATACTTTTCTTTTTCAAAAGAGTTGAGTGGCGCTTCTTCCGCATGGACCAAGGCCTCATGGAAATCCATAAACTCCTGTTTGGTCATTGGACAGTTGAGATAAGCCGCCTCACCTTTGTCATAGCGAGACTTGAGATAAACCTTGTCCATATCGACAGTATTGACATCGATGATAGGAGCTGCTGCATCGTAAAAATAAAAACCATCACCACCATTGAGCGCGTGGATCTTTTCTGCCAAGGCATCGCTGGTCAAAGGACCTGTTGCGACCACTGTGATAGCATCCGTCGGCAATTCCGTGATCTCATCGCGAATCACTTCAATCAGAGGGTGTTGGGACACCTTCTCCGTCACTCGGCTAGCAAAACCTTCTCGGTCCACTGCGAGCGCTCCACCAGCAGGCACGCGAGTCGCTTCTGCTGCTTCAAGGATGACGGAGCCTAAGCGGCGCATTTCTTCTTTTAGGAGTCCAACTGCATTGGTTAACGAATCCCCACGAAGAGAATTGGAACAAACTAGTTCCGCAAAATTGTCTGTTTTGTGTTGCGGAGTGGATTTGACCCCACGCATTTCATAGAGCTTCACCGGAATCCCCTGTTGGGCAATCTGATAAGCTGCTTCTGAGCCAGCAAGGCCTGCACCGATAACATTGATATAAGATTGAGACATGACACTAATACCTCTTTGGGTGGAACCAAAGTCCTTATCGAAACACCCCACTGGACTGTTTGGCACCCACAAATCTTTCTAAATTGATACTCGGTCTATTATACCAAAAAGGGCATAAAAAAGACAGGGAGGCTAATCCTTCCTGTCTAGCGAATGTCTATTATAACAGACATTTGTAAAAATTGCCGTTATAATAGACATTAAATTATTTAAAAACTTATTTCACTTTTTCTTCTTCGTAGTCGCCGTTGCTACAAACGACTTGTTTGCCGCCACCACGAACTTTTTTCTCAACTAAGTAATGACCACATTTTGGACAATCCCGACCGATCGGCTTATCCCAAGAGGTAAATTCACACTCTGGATAGCGATTGCATCCATAGAAGATACGGTTGCGCTTGGTTTTGCGCTCGATGATTTGTCCCTGATGACAGTCAGGACACTCCACGCCGATTTCTTTGACAATGGCCTGAGTATGACGGCAATCTGGGAAATTGCTACAAGCATAGAACTTACCAAAACGTCCTAATTTAATCACCATCGGGCTGCCACAGACTTCACAATCAAAACCAGCTGGTTCGTCTTTGATTTGGATTTTTTCCATCTCTTCTTCCGCTTTTGCGACTTCTTTAGAGAATGGTTTGTAGAAACTGTCAATGACTTTTTGCCACTCTTCTTTTCCGAGTTCAACATCATCGAGTTTCCCTTCCATTTCCGCTGTGAAGGTCACATTGACGATATCTGGGAAGAATTCAACAATCAATTTATTAACGATCTCCCCTAACTCGGTTGGTTCAAATCGTTTGGCTACCAATTTCACATAATAGCGTTTTTGAATGGTCTCGATGGTTGGTGCGTAAGTTGAAGGACGACCAACACCGTTCTCTTCCAAGGTCTTAATCAAGGTTGCTTCAGAATATCGAGCAGGGGGTTGGGTATAGTGTTGCTCAGGCTTGCTATTGACTTGCTTGACGGTATCGCCTTCCGCCATGTCAGGAAGCATCTTATTCTTATCCGAATCATTATAAATCGCCAAATAACCGTCAAATTTGACTTGGCTTCCATTCGCAGTGTATTGCACGCCATTTTGTCCTAATCGGACATTCATCGTATCAAAGACAGCAGCTGTCATTTGACTAGCTACAAAGCGATTCCAAATCAAGGTATAGAGCTTCAATTGATCCTTGTCCAAGTATTTAGAAATGCTCTCAGGAGTATTGAAGACGCTAGACGGACGAATCGCTTCGTGGGCATCTTGAGCACCGGAAGCATTCTTCACGCGACTTCCATGCTTAGAATATTTCTCACCGAAGCGATCCACGATGAAGTTAGCTGCCTCATTTTGTGCAACCGGACTGATCCGTGTGGAATCGGTACGCATATAAGTAATCAAACCTTGAACGCCAGAGCCGATGTTAATCCCTTCGTACAATTGCTGGGCGACCATCATGGTCTTGCGTGTACGGAAGTTGATTTTATTTGCTGCGTCCATCTGCATGGAAGAGGTCGTATAAGGAAGGGGTGCATTGCGACGACGCTCTTTCTTCTCCACCTTTTCAACTGTAAAATCCTTGCCATCTAAGCGCTCAAGGACAGCTTTGACCTCTTCGTTGGTGTTGAGCTTCATCTTCTTGCCATCAATCCCATAGAAGCTAGCTTGGAATTGTTTGGTCCCCTTTTTGAAGACGCCATCAATGGTCCAGTATTCTTCCGGCTTGAAATCATTAATTTCGTTTTCACGATCAATGATTAATTTGAGAGCAACGGATTGCACGCGCCCTGCAGAAAGTCCTTTTTTGACCTTTTTCCAAAGAATAGGCGAGATAGAATACCCTACAATCCGGTCAAGAACACGGCGCGCTTGCTGGGCATCGACCAAATCCATATCAATTTGGCGAGGTTCTTTAAAGGCATTTTTAACGGCATCCTTGGTAATTTCATTAAAGACCACACGGTTCTTTTCACCTGCATCCAAATTCAAAATATGGGCTAAATGCCATGAAATAGCTTCTCCTTCACGGTCCGGGTCACTTGCGAGAAAGACTTGCTTGGCCTTTTTGGCTTCTTTTTTCAAGTCGTTAATCAAAGGACCTTTTCCGCGAATATTGATATATTCCGGTTCATAGTTATTGTCGAAGTCAATCGACATGGTTGATTTTTTCAGGTCCCGAATATGGCCAACACTGGCCATGACTTTATAGTTACGCCCAAGGTATTTCTCGATTGTTTTGGCCTTTGCAGGAGACTCCACAATTACCAAATTTTTCTTGGTTGTACTACTTTTCCTTTTCGTTTTTGTTACCACGTTTTATCCCTCTGTAATGTATAAATCTCATTGAGTTTAATACATTTTAAGAAAGATGTCAACTAGGAACTTCTCCTATAGGAAATTCACAATTCGTATTTTAGCTCCTCAAGGATGTCCTGGCCTGATGTGACAAGCTTTGCACCTTCTTGAATCAAGTGATGGCAGCCTGCAGATTTTCCATCTAAAATATTTCCTGGAATAGCAAAAACATCTCGTCCTTCCTCCATCGCTCTTTCACAAGTAATTAAACTACCTGAACGAAGTCGTGCCTCTGCCACAATCACTGCCTGACAGAGTCCTGCAATGATGCGATTTCTCTCAGGAAAATGAAACTTCAGAGGTGCCTGTCCTGGTCCATACTCGCTCAAGACAAGATGGTGTTCGCTCATGTGTGTCTGTAATCTTTGATTGCTCTTAGGATAGAAAATATCCAGTCCTGTCCCAATAACCCCGATCGTCTTGCCACCATTTCTTATGCAGGCGTAATGGGCGGTTGCATCGATTCCTTTTGCAAGACCACTGACCACCACCAGCTGATTTTGTAGTTCCTGGATGATCTTTTCAACCGATTTTACTCCTTCCCTGCTCGTCTCCCTGGCTCCTACTACTGCTATTTTCGGTTCTGCTAACAAATTCAGATTTCCTTGGTAAAAGAGTAAAACAGGGGGATTGTAGATCTGCATCAAAGATTCGGGATAGTCTGAATCAAAAATGGATAGGGAGGGAAAACGCTCAAATTCTGTTCGCAACTGCTCCTCATCCAGTTGTCGGTATTGCTCCACAAACCGAATGATACTACGGCAACGTGCTATTTTTGCCATTTCTTCTGGAGAAGGAAGAGTTTTTCCTTCCTGAAAAATTGCTAAAATTCGCAAGACCTGTTCATTCGTCAATCCTGCTGCTTTTAATTTATAAATTTCAAATGTTTCCATAACCACCTCTTTGTTCTCTCACTTATTTATTCGTAAAAGAGATGAAAAAAAGCTCTATTTCTAGAACTTTTTTTGTTTGAAGTGGTAGAACAATGCTCGTACACAGTTTTTAATCCTCAAATATTGATTTGACAGGTTCAAATGAACGCCGATGGATAGGCGTCACTCCCAGCTTGTGGAGACCAGCAAGGTGGTTGGCCGTCCCATAGCCAGCATTCTGCGCAAAATCATAGCCTGGATATTCTCGATCAAACTCTTCCATCATCTGATCCCGAGTCACCTTTGCTACGATGGAGGCTGCTGCGATGGATAAGGAATTGGCGTCTCCTTTAATAATACTTGTCTGAGGAATTGCAAGATCCAATTTCATGGCGTCTATCAAAAGATGTTGGGGTTGAGGATCTAGCTGACCAACGGCCTCCATCATGGCTAGTTTCGTCGCTTCATAGATATTGACCTGGTCAATCACATGATTATCCTTAACACCGATTCCGATCGCAATAGCTTCTTTGAGCACAGCCTCATAGATTTCCTTGTGTTTGGATTTTGGAATCTTTTTACTATCGTTGAGGCCTGGAATCTTAGAAGCTTTCGGTAAGATCACGGTAGCCGCAACAACTGGTCCGGCTAACGGACCACGTCCCACTTCGTCAATACCAGCAATGAGGTTGATTCCCTGCTCATAGAGTTCTTTTTCATAGGCTAGCATTTTTTCTAAACGAAGATCTTCATCTAGGGTCTTTTGAATCTCTTTTTTTCGCTTTGCGACCGCTTGGATAACACCAGATCGACCGTCCTTTTCCAATTCAGCAAAGAATGGATCGTCTAACTGGCGGATGAGAGCTAATTTTTCTTTAATTTCCTTAATCGTTGCCATCAATTTCCCCTACGCGATCCAGCGTATACCGTCCCAATTTCCCATCACGCACATCTTTAACAAATAGTTGGTAAAAACGGTCGTAATCCTCGCGAAATCCTAATTTTTGAGTCATCTCCATAATAATTTCAGGCGCTTCTTGCTCCAGATTCATTTGATTATAGCGATCTTTCAAAACTTCTGAATAATGGTCTTTGAAATAGTTGAGACCAAAGATAGTCACTTCATCCATTGGAAGCAACTGGTCCTTGATCGCTCCTGTTAAGGCCAGTTTTAAGGCTACTTCTTCATCCTCAAACTTAGGCCAGAGAATCCCTGGTGTATCCAAGATTTCAAGGTCCTTATTGGTTTTCAACCATTGTTGCCCCTTGGTCACCCCTGGTTTATTTCCAACGACAGCAATCTTTTTCCCTGCTAAGCGGTTCATCAGTGTTGACTTCCCAGCATTGGGAATCCCGATAATCATGGTCCGAAGGGTTTCAATCTGAATCCCACGTTCCTTTTGACGAGCTATTTTATCGGCCATCAAGCTCTTAGCAGCATCTGTGACCTTCTTAACCGTCGATTGCTCTTTGGAGTTGATCGCCAAGGTTTTGATTCCTTGCGATTCAAAATAGTCCTGCCATTCTTTTGTTGCCACAGGATCTGCCAGGTCTACCTTGTTCAAAATCATCAATTTAGGCTTCTCACCAACAATTTTTGTCAACATGGGATTTTGGCTTGATAGGGGCAAACGAGCATCTACCAAAATCGTCACAAAATCCACAAATTTCAAATTTTCTTGTACTTGTCTTCTAGCTTTGGACATGTGTCCAGGAAACCATTGAATAGTCGCCATAATCTCACTTCCTTTCCAGTTCAATCCCCTCTATTATACCATGTTTTCTTTAATTCTCCGTGTTTAATAGGTATATAAAAAAGAAGCTACAGAAGTAACTTCTCTTAGTTCTTAGCGAATTTGCTCAAAATGCAAGTGCACAGCGATATGGTCACCATAGCCACTGCGTTCCAAATCGCGTTGCAAACGATAGGAAATATAATGTTCAGCAATGGTAATATAGCCAGCACCAAGTAAACGATGCTCCACCATTGATTGGATCATACTAATTGTTGCACGTTCTACTTGCGCTTCATCCAAATCCATCACTACTTTTTTGGTAACTTGTGCCAAGTTTTGACGCAAATCATCCGTTAATACATAGACCACTTGAGCAGCCTTCAAAATTGCTTGGTAAATTTTATCTGGGTTAAATTCAACCACTTCACCACTACGTTTAATGACTTCCATGGGAGTCTCCTTTATCCATTGATTTTTCACAAACGCTTCATTTTATTGAAAAATGAAAGCCTACTGAATTAGTATAACATTTTTATTAAGAAATTTTCTATCAAGCTCACTAGCCAAAATTTGTTAAAAATTTCTAACGATCACTTTTTTCTATGACCACATCTTCTTTTTTATAGCTGTAGGTCAATCTCCAAAGATGATCAGAGATATGGTCCAAACGAAAGGTCTTCAAAATCTTCTTCAGAGGTAACTTCTCCATCTCTACTTTTTTAAGGAGTTCCACGAGTAGTTCACCACCAGCATTGACAGCAATCAACTGATCGTCGCTACTATCATATTGGAGAAGGACTGTTTTAGTCGGTTTATAGAGAACATTATAGAGATTGTAGGCTCTATCGATTTCAAAATGTTTATCCTTATCGGCTTCTCGTGAGTAGCGGTGAATCGTAAGGGGACCAATTTGAAAAGCCCCTGCTAAACTAAAAATGAATCCTAAAGCTGCGATCGATTCCCAAAGAAGATTGAGTAGCTTGGAATCAAAGTCAAATATTAAATGAACTAGGAATAGAATAATTCCTGTTCCAAATCCAATTAAAAGTAATAGAGCGCCTATGCAGCCTGCTTTTTCGCCTGTTTTAATAGTCGGTTTATCATGGATCATCACACCATCTAACTTTTCAAGGCTATGACGTTCTTTAAATTTTTCCAGTTCTGATTTTTCTGAATCCGTTTTTTCTAACTCTATTTTCTCTAACTCTGACATACATTCCTCATAGTATTTTTTAATAATCCGGTCTCAAGACACCTTTAATGGTCTCTTGGGTTGCATGGTAATCTCCATCAATGACAACCTTAATAATGCGTTTGGCTTCTTCGGCAGGCGCTGGCACTAATGGCAAACGAGTTGGACCTGCTTCAAATCCCATATAGTTCAAGACAGCCTTAACTGGTGCTGGGCTTGGATAAGAGAAGAGAGCATTCACTTTCGGGATGAATTTCCGTTGGATGCTGGCTGCTTTTTTGATATCGTTGTGCTCAATCGCTTCAAGCATTTCATGCATTTCATCCCCATTTGTATGAGAGGCTACTGAAATGACCCCATCAGCTCCAAGGTTCATCGCATGGAAGGCATCCCCATCTTCACCCGTGTAGATAAGGAATTCCTCAGGCTTGTGCTCGATCAGATAAGCCATATTGGCAAGGGTTGTACACTCTTTTACACCAATAATATTTGGATGTTGAGCTAATCGAAGCATGGTTTCAGGCGTCATTTCAACTACGACACGACCTGGAATATTGTAAATAATAATCGGTAAGTTAGAAGCATCAGCAATCGCTTTGAAGTGCTGATACATTCCTTCTTGAGAAGGTTTGTTGTAGTAAGGAACAATTGCAAGACCAGCCGCAAAGCCACCAAATTCATCAACTTCTTTGACAAATTCAATAGAATCACGCGTTTCGTTGGTACCGACACCAGCGATCAAAGGTACACGACCATTGACAATTTTCTGAACAGCCGCAAAGAGTTCCAACTCTTCATCATGGGTCAAAGTCGGACTTTCAGCCGTAGTCCCAGCAAGAAGAAGAGCGTCTGTATGGTGGGCCAACAAGTGCTCAATCAATGCAGGCAGCGCCTCAAAATTAATGGAACCATCCTCATGAAAGGGCGTAATAAATGCAGTGATGATTTTACAATCTTTTAAATCATGATAAGACATAGAAAAACCTTTCTCTATCTAACAAAGAGGCAAAATTTGCCTACCGATAATTCAACAGCAGTCTGTAAGAGATCAATGAAGCCGAAACTCCACTGTGCGGGGGAGTATAAAAGTCCGGTGGACTTTTATAGCCTGAGCCTTAAATTATAAAAGCGAAGGAGAAATCAAACTCTTCGAGTTACTGATTTCTGGCTCATGACGCAGTGGTTGATTGGAATTACTCATGTTTGTAACATTCGTACTTCCTAATCAACTGTGCGGGGGCGAAACTACGAAATCAAACTCTTCGAGTTACTGATTTCTGAATCATGGCGCAGTGGTTGATTGGAACTACTCATGTTTGCAACATTCGTACTTCCTAATCAACTGTGCGGGGGCGAAACTACGAAATCAAACTCTTCGAGTTACTGATTTCTGGCTCATGACGCAGTGGTTGATTGGAACTACTCATGTTTGCAACATTCGTACTTCCTAATCAACTGTGCGGGGGCAAAACTACGAAATCAAACTCTTCGAGTTACTGATTTCTGTTTTGCTCCCTATTTCAATTCAAATTTCAATTCAGCTGTTGGGCGTACAAGTCCACGTTCGTGAAGGGTTTCTGCGATTTGGACTGAGTTCCAAGCGGCACCTTTAAGAAGGTTATCTGAAACCACCCACATGTGGATTCCTTTTTCAGCATCCAAATCTTTACGGATCCGTCCAACAAAGGTATCACGTGAACCGACAGCATTAACTGCTTGTGGGTAGATTTGGTGTGCGACATCGTCTTCAAGGACAGCACCTGGGAAGGCTGCAATCGCCGCTTTCACTTCGTCAATTGGTGCTACTTCTTTGGTTTCAATATAGACTGACTCTGAGTGAGCTGACAAGACTGGAATCCGCACACAGGTTGCTGATACGGCAATGCTATCATCTTCCATGATTTTCTTAGTTTCGTTTGTCATCTTCATTTCTTCGTAAGTATAGTCGTTTTCAGTGAAGACGTCAATTTGAGCTAAAGCGTTGAAGGCGATTGGGTAGTGTTTCTTATCGCCACCACAAGGCAAGATGTTTGCTTGGACATCACGTGGGTTGACCCCATCATTCAAAACTTCCTTCAACTCACGTTGGGTTTCAAGAATAGCTCCCATACCAGCTCCTGAAACAGCTTGGTAAGTAGACACGATGATCCGGTCCAAGCCCCATTTTTGACGAACTGGCTCAAGAGCCACCATCATTTGAATAGTTGAGCAGTTAGGGCAAGAGATGATTCCATTGTGAGCGTCAAGCGCATGAGCGTTCACTTCAGGAACAACCAATGGGACGTCTGGATTTTGTCGGAAGTAAGATGTATTATCAACAACTACTGCACCTGCTTTCACCGCATAAGGTGCATATTTAGCAGAGGTTGAGCCACCAGCTGAGAAAAGAGCGATATCAACGCCTTCAAACACGTCTTCAGTCGTTTCCTCAATGGTCACATCTTGTCCTTTAAACTGCAAGACTTTCCCTGCAGAACGAGCAGACGCAAGGTAGCGAATCTTATCGATTGGAAGTGTTGATTCTTCCAACATTTTGATCATTTGTGCACCAACGGCACCTGTGGCACCGACAACAGCAACTGTATATCCCATAGTAAATCCTCTTTCAAAATTTTCTAAAAATTGAGTATTTGTACTATTATACAACTTTTTAGCATAAATGAAAAGTCCTGGAGATATAAAAAAATCCTGATCCGAAGACCAGGATTCGAGGCATCTTTCGATGAGAACAGCTGGTTCACACAACTGTTCAAGGTCCGCTCCTGCGTTACAATTGAATGTAGACCTCCCCAGCGCAAAAGGCTCCTAAGAGCCAATCGACTCATCGCATGTGACTATTATAGCATATTGGACGCTAGAGTCAAGTAAACTATTTTCTCCATTTGCTTCTCTTACTTTTTCAAAAATGTGGTTGGCCCTTCCAAGCTCTTTTGCATCCAGACGATATCGTGCCATTGATCAAACTTATAGCCAATCTTTGGAAAATGAGCCACTTGGACATAACCTCGCTTTTCATGCATAGCAATGCTGGCCTCGTTTGGGAGGGCAATACAAGCCAAATAGCGTAAAAAGCCTCGTGCTTTCAGCTCCTCTTCTAAAGCATCATAAAGGGCCGATCCAATCCCCTTTCCTCTGGCTTCTTTGGAGATGTAAATGGATAATTCCACAGTCCAATCATAGGCAGCGCGTGCATAATAGCCCACAACTACGTCCTCTTCTTCTGCGACTAGATAAGGAAAATGAGCCAGCGTTTGTGTAATACGCTTCTCAAATTCTCGGACAGTCGGCACATCCACCTCAAAGGTAATGGCAGTGTCCGTCACGTAAGGTTGGTAAATATCCAGAATGGCCTTTGCATCAGCTAGCTGTGCAGAACGAATCATCATGGTATCTCCTTTTCGAATACTCCTAGTATAACGAGAAGCCCGGCAACTGTCAATCATTGTCTGCGTCAAAAATCCCTCATCCTTCTAATTCTTTCTCACAAAAAGAGGCTGGAGCCTTTTGGCCCAATCTCTTAGCAAAGAATGAGGATCTAGTCTTCTTTATTTGAAAACTGACTGTTATAGAGTTCGTAATAGAAGCCCTTGTCTGCCAACAAGGATTGGTGATTGCCTTGTTCAATGATTTGACCATCTTTGAGCACCAGGATTTTATCTGCTTCTTGAATGGTCGACAAGCGGTGGGCAATGACAAAGCTAGTCCGCCCTTTCATTAAGTTCTTCATAGCTTTTTGAATCAAGAGCTCCAAACGCGTATCAACGGAAGACGTTGCTTCGTCCAAAATTAAAATTTTAGGATCAGCTAGGAGCGCACGCGCAATAGTTAGGAGTTGCTTTTGCCCTAGAGATATATTGTTAGACTCCTGGTTCATTTCCATATTGTAACCACCCGGCAGGGTCCGGATAAAGTGATCGACATTGGCAGCCTTTGCAGCTGCAACAATTTCTTCATCTGTCGCCTCAAGATTACCAAATCGCAGATTTTCTTTAATGGTTCCCTCATACAACCAGGCATCCTGAAGCACCATCCCGAATTGTTTGCGGTATTCCTGACGGGAAATATGTCGGATGTCGCGGCCATCAACCGTAATGGATCCGGCCGTCACATCGTAAAAGCGCATCAGCAAATTGATAAGAGTAGTTTTTCCAGCTCCAGTCGGACCAACAATGGCCACCATTTCACCGGGTTTCACTTCCAAATTGAAATCCCGAATCAAAGGCTTGTCCGCTACATATTGGAAATCCACATGTTTGAAGCTCACTTGACCGGTCAAATCTCCAGTCAGGGCTTCGCTTTTATCTTCTACCTCATCTGGTTCATCCATGACTTGGAAAATCCGATCTAGTGACGATTTGGCACTTTGGAGTTGGCCGGCTAATTGGGTCAAGTTTTGAATGGGTTGATTGATCTGCCAGACATACTGAACGAAGGCTTGCATATTCCCGACTGTCAAACGACCCGCTAACACTTGCAAGCCCCCCATCAAAGCGACAACCAAGTAGGTCAAGTCGGATATCCCATTCAGGACTGGCATCATCAATCCAGAAATGAAATTAGCCTTAAAACCAACCTCTTTCAGGTGTTGAGTGATCTGATGGAACTCTTCTTGAGAGGACTCTTCTCTTACATAGAGTTTGAGAACATTGAAACCTGTCAAATTCTCCTGAACAAAACCGTTCATAGCTCCTAAGACATCTGCTTGCTGCTTGAAGTAAGGTTGGGATTTTTTCATGATAAAGCGAGCACTTAGATAAGTAATCGGAATCGATAGAATCACCACTAAACCTAATTGAAGATTCAAATAAAGCACCATACTGATGACAAATAGCAAGGTAAAGACGGCATTGACAATTTGTAAAAATGATTGTTGCAGGGCATTGGAGACTGTTTCGACGTCGCTAGTAAAGCGCCCCAGTAGGTCTCCAAACTGGTGACGGTCAAAATATGACACAGGAATCCGATTAATTTTATGAGACAAATCATTCCGCATATCCTGAATTGTTTTTTGGACCGCATTGGTCATGAAATAGTTGGAATAATAGGACCCCAACTCATAAAAGACCCCACGAATCAAGTAAAGCGTCATAATGATAGCAATATAGGAGGCATTGAGTCCAGCTCCAGGCACTCCTTTAGCCATTTCCAAGAGATTCTGAGTCAATTCGGTAATAGCGAGACCCAAAACAAAGGGTTCCACGACACTCATGATGACGCTGACGATTTTTAGAAAAATGGACAAGCAAACTTCAAAGCGATAAGCTCTCAAATAAGTCCATAGTCGACGAAAACTAGATTGTTCTTGTTTCATTTGCTTCTCCTTTCTATTCTTCCGTCAGCGATGGGCTGCTATTCAATTGAGAATTGGCAATTTCACGATAGATCTCGTTACTTGCCATTAACTCTTCGTGTGTCCCACGGCCCACGATTTCACCTTGATCCAAGACAATAATTTGATCCGCATCCATAATGGTTCCTACACGCTGCGCTACGATCAAGACAGTCGCATCTCCTGTCACCTCTTTAAGACGTTTGCGTAAGATGGCATCGGTCTTGTAGTCTAGAGCTGAGAAAGAATCATCAAAGATAAAGACATCTGGGTCTTTAACGACAGCACGGGCAATGGACAAGCGTTGTTTTTGTCCACCTGATAGGTTACTTCCACCTTCTGCTAAATGGGTGTCGAAGCGATCTTCCCGACTGTCTATAAATTCTTTGGCTTGGGAGATATCCGCCGCTTGTTCTAGTTCTTGGACAGAAGCATCTTCTTTTCCATAGCGAAGATTTTCCGCAATAGTCCCTGTAAACAGCAGCGCCTTTTGTGGAATAAACCCAATCTTTTGACGAAGGGCCTTGAGATTGTACTCCCGAACATCTACGCCATCCACCAAAATCTTTCCAAGAGTCACATCATAGAATCGAGGGATCAACTGCACGAGGGAAGACTTCCCAGAACCAGTCGATCCAATAAAGGCAATGGTTTCACCTGGCTTAGCCTTAAAAGAAATATTGTGCAAAACAGGACTTTCTGTCTCACCGGGATAAGCAAACGTCACATTGTCAAATTCCAGATAGCCGTGTGATGTTGTCTCCGTCACGCCTTTATCATTTGGATCAATCGAAATCGGCATATCCATAATTTCCTTAAGACGACGACTAGAAACAGCTGTACGAGGATACATGGTAAAAAGGTTGGCTAAGAAAAGGAAGGACAACAGCGCGTGGAAGCTATACTCAATAAAGGCCACCAAATCCCCGATTTTGAGACTTCCGTCATGAAGGGGGTCCAAGGCAAACCAAACGATTGCCACAATCATGGCAATGATGATCTGCACAAATAAAGGTTCTGTTAAACCAGTTAGTTTGAACAATTTATTCGAGTTGTCAGCATAGATTTCATTTTCAGATGCAAATTTCTCCTGCTGAAAGTCTTCACGAGCAAAGGCTCGTATGACCCGAAGCCCTGTCAAATTTTCACGCGCATACTGATTGAGATGGTCTAACGTCTTTTGCTGCTTCTCTGAAAGTGGACGTGTCTTCACTGCTACATACCAAACGATAACAGCAAGAAATGGCACCGATACCGCTACGATCCAAGCTAGAGAAGGACTGGTCGTTAGAATCAAGAGAACACTTGAGACCATCATCAAGGGTGTGATGACCCCCATCTTCAACATGGAATCCGCAAATTGCATCAAAACAAAAGCATCCGAAGTCAAGCGAGTGACCAAAGAAGAGACCCCAATCTGTTCGTATTCGTGATGAGAATACTCTTGTAACTTTGCATAGAGGTCATTGCGCATATCGCGGACCATTGTCGTCGTTAGTTGTCCAACAGCATAGGACAAAACAATCCGACCCAAAATCCCAATCAAAATAATCCCAAACATGATCCAACCCCAGAAAAAGAGCCGATCCACATCACGAGGATTGATCCCTTCATCGATTATGCGAGCCAAAACCGTTGGCAGTCCTAAATTGACGATAACAAAAAAGACCGCTGAAAATAAATTCAAGGCTAGCCATTTGGGATACTGTTTCAAGTAAGACCAAATATAGAGCATACAGAACTCTCCTTTTTCATAAATAAAATCCTTCATTACACAGAAAAGAGGGAGTGAAACCGAAACAATTCTAACGAATAGCATTCCGGATTCAGTCCCATCTGTAGTCTCATACATTATACCAAACCATTCGTAAAAGTAAAGTAAAGAGAGTGGGACAGAAATTGATATACTCCCCTTATAGTGGACAGTGAAAAAACAAAAATTCACTAGAAACGATAAGGGGAGTTTTCGTATGTCA
>NZ_JAAPAW010000038.1:0-75048 GCF_014435245.1 Streptococcus sp. IMAU 99161
ACGATGGAAGACATCAAGGGACGGGCCCTCATGAAACGTGACGAAGTCGATGTCGTCCAGTTCGCCCTACCAGTCGCAGGGGATAATGATATCCAAATCATCAACAACCTCCGCGATCAAGTCCAAAGCCTCAAAGAGATGTGGACAGGCCGTACCCCAGCAGGCATCCCAATGGTGCCAGATGAGTTGACAGAAGCAGCCTTCTATGGACGTGAGGATGTAGCAACCTTGCTGGATGAAGGAAAAGTGCCACTAGGATTGGATCTGGAAACAGTTGAACCTGTGACATGGGATCTTAAGAAAGGCAACCTTCTCTATCTGACAGACAAAGAAGAGCAAATGACACAATTCGTCAAACAAATTGCCCGCAGTAAGCAAAAGGTGATTGTGTTGGCGCCATCCTACAATGAATTGCCAGAGATGGAAGGTGTAACAATTCTTTCTACGAAGGAAGATTATGTAGCTGGAATCAAGAAAATGGAAGAAAATATCCAATTGAGATTGGAACAGCAAAAATCGCAACATGAAGCAACGATTGTGCTATACAATCAGCTAGAACTTATGAATGATCTGGGTATGGATCTGCAATCTAGTCTAAACTATGTCCTTGAAAAGGGTGCGCGTGCAGGCTATGCTACAGTAGCCATGAGTGGTAGTCAGTTGAATCGAAAAATTGACGAAGTATCAAAATCTATCAAACTCTATAAACAAGCGATCGTGGCCATGCGGATTACAGACCAAAGTGTCCTAAATGTTATTAATCGACCAGTCCGTGAAGAACCACTTGATAGCCAAGTGAACTACTATGTAGAAGATGGATTTGTAAGAAAAGTGAAAGTATTAATGAAATAGAAGGGGGATGAAGTATGGGAAAAGCAGCATTGCAAGCAGACTTAAATAGATGTCTTGGGCAACTGTCAGAAGTAAATGGGAAACTTGGGAAATTAAGAGCAGCATTATCTAATCTACAAGGAGTTTCAACAGCAATAGAGTATGTTTTAGTCAGTCCAGAAAATATTAAGTCTAATTATCATCTTGCTGGTCATCCATATGATGAAGAAGCGCAAACAGAAAAAACCACAGTAGATAAGGCTGTGGAAAAATACGATGAATATAAACAGAATATGATTTCTAGATTAAGTAGTAAAATTAGTGGTTTAGAATCTGAAGCGGCATCTTTAAGAAGTGGTATAAATATGTTGAGTCAAGCAATTGCTAGAGCGAAGGAGGATTAGTATGAGTGATGATGTGATTAAAGTACATGACTTACCAGGGATTGCTCAATATAGTGAGTCAATAAAACAGTTTTCTCAATCTTTAACAACGGCGACACAGGATACGGCTAGAACATTTAACGTTAAAATAGAAGGATCGGAAGGGGAAGCGATTGCAGCCTTTTTAGGACAACTAAATACTTTACAGAATCAGGTTTTCAACCAGATCCCAGCTTTTTTAAATAAATATTCTGCTAATGTTGGGAAATTCAGCTCAGCGGTGTCAGGAGGAGGGTTCACAAAAGAAGCTTGGACAAGCGAGTCTGGTTTATCGACTGTTCAATCAAAATTGACTGGCGAACAAGTGGATAAAGTGTCAGAAGTGGATCAAAAATTGCAATCTGCATTAAATATTGCTACTGATGCATTAGATGAACCTGAAATTAGTATTTCTTCCGTAAAGAGTGGAGCGATTCTGGGCTTAAATGCAAGTTCATTAACTAGACAGGCCACACATGAACCTTTTCAACTTGCGCATGAACTGTTTAATAAAGACCTT
The DNA here is from genome assembly GCF_014435245.1 of Streptococcus sp. IMAU 99161. Lineage (NCBI taxonomy): Bacteria > Bacillati > Bacillota > Bacilli > Lactobacillales > Streptococcaceae > Streptococcus > Streptococcus sp. IMAU 99161. Next base: position 1,774 of record NZ_JAAPAW010000038.1, read on the forward strand.
CAAACAACAATTGAAGAAGTTTCTGCATTAAGAGGGATTGTAAATCAGGCACAAATTACCCTTAATTTAACCCCAAAGGCAGTCTTTAATATGATTACTCAAGGGTTAAAGATGAATCCAATTGATACTGTTCAAAATATTGATGAAGCAATTGCTCTTGATGCAGTTTATGGAGATGATCAAACAAAGATTTCAAAAGTAAATAGAAAAAATGTAAGAAATGAAGTGATTTTTCATATGGTTGATGGAATGTCCACATGGGTTTTGGAGAAAGATACAAGCAAGTTGGGAAACTTCTATGATGAGATTGGGAAAATGGAGCTATCAGAAAGTTCTGCTTGGCTTGACTCATTTACAATAGTTGGGCGAGTTTTAGCGCTTTCTCATCAGGCAGTGATGGGTGAAAAGTACGAGAAAGTAAATGGTGACTATAGCCAGATGAAAGAAGAATTTTCTAAAGAGAATGCAATTAATGAAATCATTGGGATTAATAGAGGGTTGTATGCGATAAATTTTGGAAAGGGCTATTATACTCCGAATGGAACAAATATTTCAGTAGAAGATCCCAAACAAGTTGGTTTTCAATTTACTAAACGTGGTACTATACGTTTTGCAATAATAGGGCAAGCCTCAGGTTATAAAATGGCAGGTTTTGAAAGTTATCTGGATGAATATGGTAGTGATTTTAAAGTTAATTCTTCACAAGTAACTAAAGATGAAATACTTAATAATTTAAAAGAGTTAGATAAAAAGGAACAAATGGCAGTTTTTGAAACTCTACGTGATATGTCGGCAGGAATCGGGACTGTGATTTTTCCTAAATATAAAGTTGCATTTGAATTATTTAAACTAATTGGGGGCGATGCGCATGATTTTGTAGAGACAAAGAGTCCTGTGGCTGCTTCTCTTGTGAAAGGTTTATCTGATTTGAAGGAGGTAGATGATGAAGAAAAAGAGCAGATAGAAAAATTAAAGATGGAAATGACAGGAAAAGGTGCATGGAAATTTGAGGGAGGAGTAGGTTTTAGCTATAAAAAAATTGTATCGGGGGATACGTATTATAAATTTGAGGTGAGTCAAAGAATTGCAGAAATGGATAATTTTGGTATGAAATTGTTTTTTGAGAAAAACAAAACTCAAGAAGATTTTAAAGAATTTGAAATGATTTTGAGGGATCCAAAAAATGGCTTAGATAATGACGTAATAAATTATGTACTTGGAAAAGAATCGAATCTATCTTTTGAAAGTATGGACAGAAAACAATTAGAACAAGTTAACGAGGCCATTGCGTTGATAGATGAAATCCAAGATGATTCGGAAGCTGATGATGGTGAAAAATATTTTGATTATTTGAAAACAAAATATAAACGGCCTATCAAGACGAAATAATGATGAGAGTAGAATAATGAAAAAAATAATGAGATTAAAACTAGTTCAAGTCCTATTTTTTGTACTCACTGTGATAGTACTTTACTTTGCTTATCAGAATTATCGCAAGCATGAACTGACTCAATTTGTCATGTGGAGTCCGAGACCAAAAATTTCAGATTATGAATTTATTGCTGATAATAAAGCAGTAGCAATTGATTGGGATAACCAAGCTGAATTAAAGGAAGCTGAAGAAGCTAAGAAATATGATCCACGTATTAAAGTAGGAAATATGATGAGAATTAGTGGAGAACGTTATATTGTTCAACAAAGTTATAAATTAAAGTCTGCATCCTATAAATATTGGGAGTTTGAGAAGGATAAAGTTCCTTTTCTAACAAGTAATATCCCAGAGAGCGGAGAGTACTGGTTGTTAGATATATATGATACAAAAGGTGGTAGAATCAAACAAAAAACCTATGATGTATTTAAAATGGTGAGAGAGTACAATAAGGAGTATATTCCGAGAAAAATTCCAGAATATAAACGTTATTTGTATACAGAACAAGGAAGAGTTTACTTGCCAATTAATATGGTTATCAGTCGAAACTCTAAGCTGAAATCTGAAATGGGACTTATTGACATTGAAGCAGGAAAAATTGTAGAGTCTACTCCATCTGGCAAGACTGCTAAATATTTGTACACTAGAGAAAAAGAATTAAAAAGTGATGCTAACTTTGAGGATATACTCAATCAAAACGACAAGCTTTCAAATCAAAGTTTTGGTTTTGTTTTTTCTATTTTTGGTTTTAAAGATAGAATACAAAAGAATCAAGACATTCCTTTAGCAAGCAAGTATCCAAAAGCATATGATATATTGAGTAAAGGTTTGTTTTCTGAATTGTATTTCCTTGGAAAAGAAGATGTTCGTTTTAAAATATCTTTTTTGAAATTAGTTGTTCCAAAAGGTGAAAACATCTTTAAGAATCTTACCATTCCCGAAACTAGTTCGAAAGATGGGAAAGAACATATCGTTCAAAGTGAAGAGGAGTTTTTAGAGTATTATCAAACAAGGTCGGAGGATGAATAATGGGAAGAAAACGAATATTACCAGAGCACATAAGAAGCATTCAAACTAGTTTTGATGATTTAAGTGGTCGATTAGAAGATAAGAGTGAATCATTGATAAAATCGTCTGCTACTCCAAATTTCTCTTCAGCAACGAATGAAGTAAAAACATTAGCTAAAGATTTAGTACCTATCATTCAGTCATTTGATGAGTATTTGAATGCTGTTGCTGATGAATTTTCAAGAGTTGATAATGAAATGGGACATGTTATAGATGGAGGAGTGTTGCAGCAGTTTGCAAATAATAAAAGTGAGACAGAAATGTTGGATAAACAACATATTAGTCAAAAAAGAATTGATTTCTATAATTCACAATTTAACGATTTCCCTGCGTAGCTCATTCTTTTAAGAAAGTAACGAGCTAAATTCTTAATGCTTTAGCTGAAAAAGAAGAGAAACAACAGAGATTTTAGAGAGAACCACGGTTCTCTCTTTTTCATCCACAATTCTCCCCACCTAGTAACGAACTTGCTCTTCAAACTAAATTTCGGTAAGATAGTAAGGAATGATGTATAAAAAATGAATAAGGAGTAACCGATGTCAAAAGAAACTTACTTACAAGTGAAAAAAGAATTTTTGATGCGTTTTGTGTTTAATCTGGGGATTGCGGGAATCGGTCTGGTATTATTGATCGTTATGATCCTTAATCAATCGCGCTATATTCCATACTTGCTTGTGGTGATGGGGATGATTTCCTTGATGAACCAAGTCTTGGTCATGCCAACAAAGACCAAGAAAGTTGCTTGTGAGAAAGAGCATCCGGAGTGGAAGGACTTGTCAGTCAAAGGCGTCAAGGTCGACTCTCAAGAGCAGTCGAAACGCTACGGAGTGAGCCTGATTGCGTTGATCGTGGTCATCGGGGCTTTCTTTGCCATGTACCATCCGACTCTTCAAGCGCAAAAAGAGCAGGAGGAGAAAGTGGAAATCCGTCAGGACTTGCAGCCAGCTGTGGAGAATATCCAAAAGCAAGAACAAAGCTCGAGAGAAGCGGTCCAGTCTCAGATGAAAGACTTGTTGCGGACACCAAGTTCCAGATCAGAAACAGAAGCAACAAGTGGAGAGTGATCCGTCTGGTAGACTTTCGTTGAAGCTGATCTTCGACGAAATACGTTGACTATTTTAGTGATTTGTGATATCATAATATTATAAAAGGTGATACCATACCTACCTAAAGTTGGCAAAACATTAAGGTAATCTTTACCTTTATAAAACGAAGAGTCTTCTGTTTCAGAGGGCTCTTTTGCTATGTTCAATTTCTACTTCTCCCTCGAATTAATCCTTAAATTGTGATAAAATAAGGGTTACGAATGTTTTTGAATGGTCTGTTTTTACTTAGAAAGTGGGCCACTCAAAAGCGAGCAAAAGAATCAAGATCAAGGGAGAAACAATGTCCAACACCTTTGAAATTTTAATGGATCAGCTGGATATGCCGCTGGAGATGCGATCTTCCAGTGCCTTTTTGCATGCGGAGATTCAAGAAGTCGTGGTGCACAAGGTTAGTCGTGTCTGGGAGTTCCGCTTTGCTTTTGCGGAAGTCTTGCCGATTGCTTTGTTTAAGGAATTGCGCCAGCGCTTGAAGGACGAATTTTCAAAGACAGGAAACCAAGCGACCTTTACCATCCAGGTGGCCAATCCGGATTTTTCTGCGGATTTATTGCAGGCTTACTATCGTGAGGTCTTTGAGGATGGGCCTTGTGCGAGTCAAGGCTTTAAGGGGCTGTACCAAGACTTGCAGGTACGTGCACAAGGGCAGGAATTGATCATCTCAGGGCCTTCTTCGGTCGATACAGAGCATTTCCGTAAGAACCATTTGCCCAACCTTGCCAAGCAGTTGGAAACCTTTGGTTTTCCGCATTTCACCTGTCGGGTGGAGTCTGATGATGCGCTGACAGAGCAGGAAGTGGCGCGCTTTGAGGAGGAAAATGAAAAGATCTTCCAAGCGGCTAATGAAGAGACCTTGCGGGCTATGGAATCCTTGGCCCAAATGGCTCCGCCACCAGCTGTTGAAGAAAAGCCAGCTTTTGACTTCAAGGCTAAGAAGGCGGCGGTTAAACCCAAGCTAGACAAGGCCGAGATCACCCCGATGATTGAGATCACGACGGAAGAGAACCGGATTGTCTTTGAAGGCGTGGTCTTTGACGTGGAGCACAAGGTGACACGGACCGGTCGAGTCTTGATCAGCTTTAAGATGACCGACTATACTTCTAGTTTTTCCCTTCAGAAATGGGTCAAAAGTGAGGAAGAAGCTCAGAAGTTCGACATGATCAAGAAGAACAGCTGGCTACGGGTACGGGGAAATATCGAAATGAACAATTTCACGCGCGACTTGACTATGAATGTCCAAGACATCCAGGAAGTCGTCCATTATGCCCGCAAGGACCTGATGCCAGAAGGGGAGCGCCGGGTGGAATTCCACGCCCATACCAATATGTCGACCATGGATGCCCTGCCGGAAGTCGAAGAGCTGGTTGCCAAGGCAGCGGAGTGGGGGCACAAGGCGGTGGCCATCACCGACCATGGCAATGTGCAGAGCTTCCCACATGGCTTTAAAGCAGCCAAGAAAGCTGGGATCCAGCTGATCTATGGGATGGAAGCCAATATCGTAGAAGACAAGGTGCCGATCACCTATAACGAGGTGGATCTGGACCTTAATGAAGCGACTTATGTGGTCTTTGACGTGGAAACGACGGGACTTTCAGCTATTTATAATGACTTGATCCAGGTCGCTGCTTCTAAGATGTACAAGGGCAATGTCATTGAGGAGTTTGACGAGTTTATCGATCCAGGCCATCCTTTGTCCGCCTTTACAACCCAATTGACAGGGATCACCAATGAACATGTCCGTGGGGCCAAACCCTTGGTGCAGGTCTTGAAGGAATTTCAGGCCTTCTGTGAGGGGACGGTTCTCGTTGCCCATAATGCCACCTTTGACGTGGGCTTTATGAATGCCAACTATGAGCGTCATGGTCTTCCGAAGATCACACAGCCAGTCATCGATACCCTGGAATTTGCCCGCAACCTCTATCCAGATTTTAAACGGCATGGCTTGGGACCTTTGACCAAGCGGTTTGGAGTGGGCTTGGAGCACCACCACATGGCCAACTACGATGCGGAAGCGACAGGGCGCTTGCTCTTTATCTTTATCAAAGAAGTCGCTGAAAAGCATGGGGTGACCAATCTCAAGGATCTGAATATCGATTTGATCGATGAAAATTCTTATAAGAAAGCGCGGGTCAAGCATGCGACCCTCTATGTCAAGAATCAGACCGGCCTTAAGAATATGTTTAAACTGGTCTCTCTTTCTGGGACCAAGTATTTCGAAGGGGTCCCACGGATTCCCAAGACCGTGCTGGATGCCCACCGCGAGGGCTTGATCCTTGGATCGGCCTGCTCAGAAGGGGAAGTCTTTGATGCGGTCATGTCGCAAGGGGTGGATGCGGCGGTCGAAGTGGCTAAGTACTACGACTTTATCGAGGTCATGCCACCGGCTATCTATGCGCCCCTCATTGCCAAGGAGCAGATCAAGGACATGGACGAGCTCCAGACCATTATCAAGAGCTTGATCGAAGTGGGAGATCGCCTTGGCAAGCCTGTTCTTGCCACAGGGAATGTCCACTATCTGGAACCGGAAGATGAGATCTATCGGGAGATCATTGTCCGCAGTCTCGGCCAAGGAGCCATGATCAACCGGACCATCGGGCATGGAGAAGATGCCCAGCCAGCGCCACTTCCTAAAGCGCATTTCAGAACCACCAATGAAATGCTGGACGAATTTGCCTTTTTAGGGGAAGACTTGGCGCGCAAGATTGTTATTGAAAACACCAATGCGCTCGCAGAGACCTTTGAGCCTGTCGAAGTGGTTAAGGGTGACCTCTATACGCCATTTATCGACAAGGCCGAAGAAACGGTTGCGGAATTGACCTATAAGCGGGCCTTTGAGATCTATGGTAATCCTCTCCCTGATATTGTCGATCTGCGGATCGAAAAGGAATTGACCTCTATCTTGGGGAATGGCTTTGCCGTGATTTATCTGGCTTCGCAAATGCTGGTGCATCGCTCCAATAAGCGGGGCTACCTGGTTGGTTCGCGTGGATCCGTCGGATCCAGCTTTGTCGCGACCATGATCGGGATTACGGAGGTTAATCCGCTCTCCCCTCACTATGTGTGTAGCCAGTGCCAATACAGTGAGTTCATCACAGATGGGACATATGGATCTGGTTTTGATATGCCGGACAAGGATTGTCCAAATTGCGGCCACAAACTCAGCAAAAATGGGCAGGATATTCCTTTTGAAACCTTCCTTGGGTTTGATGGGGACAAGGTACCCGATATCGATTTGAACTTCTCAGGGGAAGACCAGCCCAGTGCCCACTTGGACGTGCGAGATATCTTTGGCGAGCAGTATGCCTTCCGGGCAGGGACGGTTGGTACCGTCGCAGCTAAGACCGCCTACGGTTTTGTCAAGGGCTATGAGCGTGATTTTGGCAAGTACTACCGAGATGCTGAGGTCGAGCGCCTCGCTCTAGGTGCAGCTGGTGTCAAGCGGACGACCGGTCAGCACCCAGGCGGGATCGTTGTAATTCCAAACTACATGGATGTCTATGACTTTACTCCGGTCCAGTATCCAGCAGATGATGTGACCGCTGAATGGCAGACCACTCACTTTAACTTCCACGATATCGATGAGAACGTCCTCAAGCTCGATGTCCTCGGGCATGATGATCCGACCATGATTCGCAAGCTTCAAGACTTATCAGGCATTGACCCCAATGAAATTCCTATGGATGATCCAGATGTCATGGCTCTCTTTTCCGGGACAGACGTTCTAGGAGTAACTCCTGAGCAGATTGGGACTTCTACGGGTATGCTGGGAATTCCAGAGTTTGGGACCAATTTCGTACGTGGGATGGTCGATGAAACCCATCCGACGACCTTTGCCGAGTTGCTTCAGCTCTCTGGTTTGTCTCACGGTACCGACGTGTGGTTGGGAAATGCCCAAGACTTGATCAAGGCGGGCATTGCCGATCTATCAACCGTTATCGGGTGTCGGGACGACATCATGGTTTACCTCATGCACGCGGGGCTCAAGCCTAAGATGGCCTTTACCATCATGGAGCGCGTGCGGAAAGGGATGTGGCTCAAGATCTCAGAAGAAGAGCGCAATGGCTATATCCAAGCCATGAAGGAAAACCATGTTCCTGAGTGGTACATCGAGTCCTGTGGGAAGATCAAGTACATGTTCCCCAAAGCCCATGCGGCGGCCTATGTTATGATGGCCCTTCGTGTGGCCTACTTTAAGGTGCATCATCCTCTCTATTACTACTGTGCCTACTTCTCGATTCGGGCCAAGGCCTTTGATATTAAAACCATGGGAGCTGGCCTTGAGGCCGTGAAAGCTCGAATGAAAGAAATCGCTGAGAAACGCAAGAACAACGAAGCTTCCAACGTCGAGATCGACCTCTACACTACCCTTGAGATTGTCAATGAGATGTGGGAGCGGGGTTTCAAGTTTGGCAAGCTCGACCTCTATCGCAGTCAGGCAACAGAATTCTTGATCGATGGGGACACTCTCATTCCGCCATTTGTCGCGATGGATGGTCTGGGAGAGAACGTTGCCAAGCAGATCGTGCGGGCGCGTGAAGAAGGAGAATTCCTCTCTAAGACTGAGCTCCGTAAGCGCGGCGGTGTTTCGTCCACCCTGGTTGAAAAGATGGATGAGATGGGCATTCTTGGCAATATGCCAGAGGATAACCAGTTGAGTTTGTTTGATGATTTGTTCTAATTTAAAGTCAACTTGTTCAAATAAGCCGACTAAGTTTCATCTAATTAAGACTTAACAGTAAAACCAGTAGAGATGATTTTTTATGATTTTCATTTCTACTGGTTTTTAGATATGATAGAGTATAAGTAAGTTTTTATCCAAAGACTAAAACTTTAGGAAGTTATATATTGAAATTATCAAAAATGATTGCTATAAATTACTAATAATGATACTCTCAAACAAGAGTAAGCTTAACGGAAGTAGTGTTTGCTATACCTTAATAACTTTTCGATATGGAATGGAGATAAGTATGATTTTAGGTGAAACTTATAGGAAAATAAGAGAAGAAAAGGGGATTTCTATTTCTTCATTAGCAGGTGCTGAAATTTCAAAATCTCAAATATCTAGATTTGAATTAGGAGAAACAGAGATTTCTGTCTTTAAGTTATTGTATCTTCTTGAAAGAATAGGAGTAACACTAGAAGAATTTCTGCTTATCTGTAATCATTATCAACCTTCGGATTTTAATACCTTAATAGCTTCTGTTCAACAGGCTGCATATAATGAAGATGCTCAAGCATTACTAGATATGGTAGAGAAAGAAATAGAACTTTTTCATGGGACAAATTCTCATTACCATAAATTAAATGCTATTTTCATTGAAAGTATTGTTTCGGGAATGGATAAGAATCATCAATTGAGTCATCAAGACGCCTCTTATCTTACAAACTATTTATTTTCTGTTGAAAACTGGGGTTATTACGAAACGCTCATCCTTGGAAATTGCTGTCGTGTTCTATCTCCAGATTTATTATTTAGATATGCCAAAGAGGCGCTCAAAAAAGGGAAGTTGTATAGTTCTATACCTAGAAATAAACAATCTCTCATTCAACTACTTCTCAATTCTTTGATTATAATGATTGAGAACGACTTATATGAGGAATCTTTATTTTTAAAACAGGCTACGAAGAATATATTAGCGGATTCCACAGATTTTTTTGAACAAACTATTTTGCTGTATTTAGATGGATATTTGGAACTGAAATTCTATCATAATCAAAAATCACTTTTAAAAATCGAAGAAGCTTTAAAAATTTTCGAACTCTTCAATAAAACAATCTACAAAAATTACAAAGAATACTTTGAGAAACACATCATTCATTTAGTAGACTAGGCCATTTATCTATAAGGTAATAACGTGATCAAACTCTTCCAATATTTTTGGATTTTGATCATGAGTAATGATAATAACAATTGCATCTTTAATGGATAGAATGTAGTCCATCATTGCTTTGGCTTTTATTGGATCAAGGTTGCTTGTAGGTTCGTCAAATATATATACAGAATATGGTTTGACTAAAAACCTAGCTAAATCAATTCGTTGCTTTTCTCCTTCTGAAATACTTTGGCCTGATTGAGATAGACTCTTATTAAGGAAGTCTTCATTAAATCCTAAGGCTTTTCTTAATTTTTCAGTTAAATAAAGATTTCTGGATAGTTTGATATTCTCTAGGACATTTCCTTCAATCAGAAAATCATTTTTTTGCACAAATGCAATATCTTTATATAACTCCTCTGAGGGAATATCAATATTCTGTTTTCCGTTGATTTTTATTTCCCCATCATAAAGATTTTTGGAATAATAGTTTAGTATTAATTTTACTAAAGTTGTTTTCCCAGCTCCTGAAGCACCTATAATTGCATAGCGTTTGCCTTTTTTAAATTCATAGGAAAAATGATCAAATAATATTTTATTTTCAATTTCATAATGTAATTGGCTAATAGAAATGGTCGAAATGTTATCACAATCAATTGTACTTGTTTTATGGAAAATTTCATGATTTGTCTCATATAGATTTTCTTGGATATTATCAATAATGGACTTGCTACTGCTGATTAAATTTTTATTGTAAAGAATAGATTGTAATGGAGCAAAAACACCGTTTAATAATTGAATACTTGCTACTAGTAATCCAATAGTCAGTAAGTTATTTCTTACAAAAAAGATACCAGCGACCATACAGGATAGTTGAGAGCCAAAACTTAGTAAAATTCCAGTAGTTGAAGCTAAGTCTTTTAAAAATTGATATGTTTTTCTGGACTCTTCAAATTCTAAACTGATTCCCTGAATTTTTTCTTGGGTCCAGCTTTGAATATTTAATAACTTAATTTGTTCAAAACCATTAATAAAGTTTGTCATTTTTGACAAATAGTGATTATTTTGTAGAGAATAATTATTAGTTGATTTAGTCATTAACTTTCCAGGAATTTGTGATAGAAAAATCGTTATACTCGACAATAAAAGAAAGACTAATGCTAATCGCCATTCTATATAAATAATAGCAACCACACTCATGATAAGGCTCCCTAAATTTGCAATTAGAGAGATTTTAGGGATTAATAAATTTTCTTGAATAAGGTCACTGTTTTTGGTGATATTATTTAAGAAATCTGAATGGTTACGATTGTCAATTTGGTTAAACTCACGCGATAAATAATGTAATAAGAGACGCCTTTTTAGATCTAAAATAACTTTTTTTACATATTGGTTTTTAAGATAGGAATAGGAACAAGAAATTAAGAACCACAGTAAAATCGAACCTACAGAAATAGTGATATGAAAGAGTAATCCACTATTTGAATTAGATATACTATCAAGTATTCTTCCTAATTGCAGAGAGAAGAATGTCATTAAAAGAGCACTTGTCAGACTTAATAAAATGAGCAAGAAATATAGTAATTTATATTGTTTCGTAATCTGGTTCATATTTTTCACCTCTTAATCTATGATAGCAACATTATATTCTAAAACTAAAACTCAGACTGATATCTCCCATATTTGGGACGTTAATTTTATTTCTTTACTATATTTTGGCTTATAGACATCCGTTGTATATCCAATGAATTTACATTAGCCTTCTTTTTTGTTAAAACAATAGATAGAAAGAGGGTGAGAGTATGCTAAAGACGAGTATGAGTATTCGTTTGGATAGTGAGGTTAAGGAACAGGCCCAACTGGTGTTTAATCATTTAGGGATGGATATGACCACGGCTATCAACATTTTCCTTCGTCAGGCTATTCAATATCAGGGCTTACCTTTTGATGTTAAATTAGACGACCATGGGAAGTTGCGCCAAGTCGTAACGGATGTAGAGCAAAATCGGAATATGAGTCAACCCTTTGAATCAGTCTCAGACTTGATGGAGGATCTACGTGCTTAAGATTCGTTAGTGGCAGACAATGTCCTGCTCCTTTCCACTGCCATGCTCTAAGGAGCAATGGCTCTAGCCGGCTTATGTTTAGCCTTAAAAGATTAACTGACAGCCTCTATTTTCCTTTTTGAAAATAGAGGTTTTTCAGTCCTCTCTGATCTGATAGGTGTTTTCTTTGGCCCTAGAATGTGTTACAATTTTTAGTGACAAGTGTTTGTAAACAGGAAACAGAAAAACAATGGATGTTCTTCCAAAAAAATGAAACAGAGGAGAAGCGTGTGGCGAGATATTTAGTAGGGCCTTACAACAATAGTTGGAACTTTATGGATGCGGTTGAAAAAGCGCAGGATGGAGATACCATCGAGTTTGAAAATGGGTATGTCTTTCAATGGCCGACAAATAAAGTGATCGAGATCGATAAAAGCCTTCATTTTGTGGGGCATGTGGTTCCAAATCCAAATGGAAATGGGCGCATGTTTAACAACATCATTGAGGCTTCCTTCCGATTTGTAGAGGGAGCTCATGTGACATTTGAAGATCTGTGGTTTAAAGTTGGTGGGGATTATACGGCCTTGCTCTTATGGAATAGCTCAGACATCACTTGTAAACAGGTCTATTTTGAAGTAACTAGTCCAACAAATAATGAATTTTTTATCTATATGGATACGCATTCGAAAATGACATTGGATGGAGTTGGGATGAAGGTTCCGGAAAAACACCAAAGTGCCATCGGTATGTCTGCTTCGGAATTGTCCATTCGGAATTCAACGATTTTTTCTAAAATAAAGCTGAATGAAGGCTCTAAGTTGACCTTAGAAAATGTCCAAATTGAAAAATTTGGTAATAATACGATCCATGCCAAGGACTCAGAAGTGATCGCAAAAAATTCAACGATTACAGGTGGAGATCTGGAAAATGATTTTCCACCAGTTTGGTTGAGGAATGTCATCTGGGAATCTGAAAACTGTAAAATAGAGTTACCTACAGGAACTGGAATCTGTCTTGACAACAATGTTCAATTCAATTCGGATTCGGATCGTATGACCTCCATCAATTCATACAATAGTATGATCCGAGCTCACCAGGCTACATTTACAGAATTTTTATGCGTCTATGAAGAGTCCTTTGCTTCTTTGACTGGAGAAACGACTTTCTTGAATGAGAATGCCCAAACCATTTCATTTGGAGTTTTTGATGAGAGTGTGCTGATGGCTGAGCATATGATTTGTCATAAGATTGCGGATCCCAATATCCGGCTTCAAAGTGGAGCCTTTGTGAAGGCAAGCACCATGACCTATAGGCAGGGTGATGCGCGTGATCTTACCAAGGAAATCGAGGATGGTTGTGACTATCTCATTGGCAGAGAAGTGGCCAAGGGCAATGCGCAAGTCGTTGCTACGGGACAGGCAATGGATGCAACGGTGGCATCAACCCCTGCAACGGGCTCTGGACCAGAGAAGAAACAAGATGCTCTTCAAGAACTCAATAGCCTGATCGGTCTTGAAAAAGTCAAACATGAGATCAAGAAAATGATCAACATGGTGGAATTTAACAAGAAACGAATCGCCAGTGGCAAGGCTCCTGAAAAGCAAACACTCCACGCAGCCTTTATGGGGAATTCTGGTACAGGAAAGACCACTGTGGCCCGTCTCTTGGGACAAGTGCTCTTTGATGCAGGTGTCCTCTCAGGGGAGGAATTCCGTTTCGTGGAAGCAACGGAGTCCGATCTGATCTCTTCGAATATTGGAGGAACCGCTGAACAGACCCAAGCCCTGCTTGAAAAAGCGCGTGGGGGCATCCTCTTTATTGATGAAGCCTATAGCTTGGATAAAAAGGACAGCGGTGCGGATTTTGGGATCGAGGCGATCAATACCATCCTCAAATTTATGGAGGACAATCGCGATGACATCATGATCATCTTTGCCGGCTATACCAAGGAAATGGAAGAGTTCTTAAAGACCAATCCAGGCCTCCGCTCTCGGGTACCAAATAATTTCATCTTTGAAGATTTCACAGGAGATGAGATTGTCCAACTAGGGGAAATGATTTTAAACAAAGGGGACTACAAGCTCGAAGACCGGGACTACTATGCGCGGCATATTAAGCGGGCTTATGATGCCTCACTAGATAAGAGCAATGGTCGTTGGATCCGTAACCTCGATGAGCAATTGACCAAGACCATGGCAGATCGGGTGGTGGCCCAAGGTTCCGATGATATTGAGACTATTTTGAACAGTGATATTGATGCTGTCCTTAACCAAGGCAAGTACCAGGCAGGAGCTGACAAGGAAGAAGATGGGATGGCTGCTCTCAACCGTTTGGTTGGCATTGCCAAGGTGAAAGAGCAAGTCGAACAGTTCGTAGCCATGGCTGAGTTCAACCAAAAACGGGCTGAACAAGGCGGTATCGTTGAAGATACGACCTTGCACTCCCTCTTTCTTGGAAATCCCGGTACAGGGAAGACTACCGTTGCCCGCATTTTAGGCAATATCCTCTTCCAAAAAGGGGTGATCAATCAGAAGAAATTCATCGAAGTGTCGCGGAGCAATCTGGTTGGAGGCTACCAAGGTCAAACAGCCTTAAAGACGCGCGAAGTTTTAGAGAGTGCACTGGGTGGAGTCCTCTTTATCGATGAGGCCTACACGCTCTATACCGGCGTAAATGATGATTTTGGGAAGGAAGCCTTGGATGAAGTCCTCAAGTTTATGGAGGACCACCGTCGTGATATCGTCATTATCTTTGCTGGCTACACGAAAGAGATGCACGACTTCTTGCAGGTCAATTCAGGTCTGCAAAGTCGGATCCCGACTACCTTTGACTTCGAAGACTATAGCCCAGATGAGATCGTCGAGATCGGTTTGTTGGGACTGCGCAAGCAAGGCTACCAAGTCAACGAAGTCCTTTATGGAGAGATCGTCAGAGAAAATTATATGCGGGCCAATGACCATAGTAATGGTCGCTGGGTTCGTAATCTCAATGAAAAACTCTTGCGCCAAGTATCGACTCGGGTAACCCGTGAAGGTAGTACGGATTACAATTCGATTTTGGATCAAGATTTGGAAGCTTTGAGGGAGAATGGCAATTCTGGGCATCCCCATACAGTAGATGATCAAGGCTATGTTCTTCCTTAAGCTAGAAGGAAGAAGAAAAAGGATTCTGCAGGAGCGGAATCCTTTCAGTTGAAGACAAAATCTTTTTAGAAACTTTCCTTAGGTGAATACGGACGTCAGCGAACTTCTATGAAGTTCCATGACTAATTATTGAGCCTAAGGTCTCAATAATTCCGAGTACCTGAAACTTTATTGTTTCAGGTACTTTTTTCACGGCGGAAAGTTTCGGTATTTCTTGATTCATTCTAAAAAGAACTCATTTTTATTTCTTTTCAGAATCACTTAACCTATCTTATATTAAAAAAGGTTGTTTACGTTCTAAAAGAATTCTACATGGACTTATGGTATACTAGGTAGAGATCATCACTTATGAAGGAGTCAATATGGTTTTACCAAATTTTAAAGAAAACCTTGAAAAATATGCGAAATTGTTGGTGGCGAATGGCATCAACGTGCAACCTGGCCATACCTTGGTCTTGAACATCGATGTGGAACAAAGAGAATTGGCCCACTTGATCGTGAAGGAAGCCTATGCCTTGGGGGCACACGAAGTCATTGTCCAATGGGCGGATGACTTTACTACCCGGGAAAAATTCCTCCATGCACCGATGGATCGCTTGGACAACGTACCAGACTACAAGATTGCAGAGATGAACTACCTCTTGGAACACAAGGCCAGTCGCTTGGGTGTGCGCTCGTCTGATCCAGGTGCCTTAAATGGTGTTGATGCAGAGAAGCTTTCTGCCTCTGCCAAGGCCTTGGGTATAGCCATGAAACCAATGCGCATCGCCACTCAATCCAACAAGGTCAGCTGGACAGTGGCTGCTGCAGCTGGTTTAGAATGGGCGAAAAAAGTCTTCCCAAATGCGGCGAGCGATGAAGAAGCAGTGGATCTCCTGTGGGATCAAATCTTCAAGACCTGCCGGGTTTACGAAGAAGATCCAGTCAAGGCTTGGGAAGAGCATGCAACTATTCTCAAGAGCAAGGCAGATACACTGAATAAGGAACAATTCTCAGCCCTTCATTACACAGCGCCAGGAACCGATTTGACCCTTGGCTTGCCGAAAAATCATGTATGGGAATCTGCTGGAGCCGTTAATGCCCAAGGCGAAGGCTTCTTGCCAAATATGCCGACAGAAGAGGTCTTCACAGCGCCTGACTTCCGTCGTGCAGATGGTTATGTCACTTCCACAAAACCGCTTAGCTACAATGGGAACATCATCGAAGGCATCAAAGTGACCTTTGAAAATGGAGAAATCGTAGATATCACAGCTGAAAAAGGCGATCAAGTCATGAAAGATTTGGTCTTTAAAAACAAGGGAGCGCGTGCCTTGGGTGAATGTGCCCTCGTACCAGACCCAAGCCCAATTTCTCAATCAGGGATTACTTTCTTTAATACCCTCTTTGATGAAAATGCCTCTAACCATCTAGCGATTGGAGCAGCTTATGCCACCAGCGTAGAAGGTGGAGCAACATTCACAGAAGAAGAACTCGAAGCAGCCGGCCTTAATCGCTCAGACGTCCACGTCGACTTCATGATTGGCTCAAACCAAATGGATATCGACGGCATCCGAGAAGACGGCACCCGAGTCCCAGTCTTCCGCAACGGAGATTGGGCAATATAGGGAGTAGGACAGAAATCGGTAGACGAAGTCTCGATTTCGTAGTCCTGCCCCCACACAGTTGATTAGACTGGACGAAGAACCGAAAGGTTCGGGTACCGTCAATCAACCACTGTGCTAAGAGACAGAAATCGGTAGACGCAGTCTTGTAAATAAAAAAAGTGAGGTAGAAGTGAAGAATTCACTTCTACCTTACTTTTTTGTCATTGTACGGGCTTTGTATCCTATTCTAATATCAAGAGGCCTTCTTTGATTTCAAATGGGTTGTTTGGGTTGATATGGTCGTAGAACATGATGCCATTGGTGTGGTCGATTTCGTGTTGGACGACGATGGAGTTGTAGCCTTTGAGTTTAATGCGTTTCTTTTCACCGTCTTTTGTGAAGTACTCAACGGTCACGCGCGCGTGGCGGACCACATAGCCTGGAACATTGCGGTCAACAGAGAGGCAGCCTTCCCCGTCTCCGAGAGCCGCATCTTGAACAGAATGGGCAACAACCTTTGGATTGTACATGACTTCTTGGAGGCTATAGGCTTCTTTTGGTGGGTTGCCATCAGCGTCTTCTAGGTTTGGAACCAATACAGCGATAATGCGTTTTGAGATATCCAACTGTGGTGCGGCAAGTCCAACGCCCCCACGAAGGCCGAGTTTTTCAGCCATGACAGGATCTTGAGAATGGTGCAAGAATTGCAACATTTTTTCACCTAGGATGATTTCCTGATCGGACAAAGGGAAGGTCACATCTTCAGCGACTGCTCGAAGTGTTGGATTTCCTTCGCGGATAATGTCATCCATATCAATCAAATGGGATGCTCTTGTAACTTTTTCAATTGCTTTCATTGTTTTACTCTCACTTTCTTTCTACCTTCCATGATAACACAAAAGAACTTGAAATTAAAGTTTTCTGTCAGTTGTTTCCGTGTGTTTGATGGACAAGTCGCCCATTCTTTTTCGGTCTAAAATCGTATAGACCCGTCCGTCTCTTTTGATCAACCCCTCTTCAATCATCTGCTTGATCACGCGGCTGAGGTGGCGGTAGCTGATGCCAAAAAGGAGGGCCAATTGGTTCATCTTGGGCTTGATGGTGCCCTGTTCATCGCAATGCTCAAGGAAATGAGTGGCCACGCGCTTCTTGACCGAGTAGTGGAAATTAGCAGGAGCGAAATAGTTGATCTGGTGCAATTTTTTAGCCAAGGTCTTGGCAGTCGAACGTAGAAAGGTCGGGTCCAGCAGTAGGCGGTCTTTGAAATGCCGAGCAGAGAGCTGAACGACTAGTGAATCCTGGTCGGCAATAACCGATGTGATACAAACTCGATCGAGCAGGAGTTCGATCTCCCCTAAAAGTCCTGGTTTTTCTTGGATTTCAAGGATGGTATCACTGCCGTTTTCAAGGCTGTGGACGATTTTCAGTCGTCCTTTGAGAAAATAGGGAATGACCGCTTGCTCTGTTCCTTGACGGCAGATATAATCCCCTGCTTGGTAGAGGACGAGTTCAAGCTGGCTGAGGCAATCTTTTGGGAAAATCTGCTCCAATTGGTAGTTTGCAATCATTGTTTGAAGTTGGTTAGGGTGGTGAATTTTTTTCATCTGGATCTCCAAAAATAGGACAAATGTCCTGTTTTTCTTTTGCTAAATTGATTATACTAGGATTCGATTGAAAATACTAGTTTGAATAGTTTTTGAAAAAACTAGTTGGATCAAAATGTTCCCAGTAAGGTGTAGAAAATACAAAATGAAACAAACAATGGAAAGAATCAGTCTCTTGAGCTTGTCTCTTATACTGATTTCATCTTTTTCAATTACGGCTGGTTTGCCAGCCATGAAGGCCTATTTTGGCCAGTTGGGCTATTCAGGGGCGCAGGTGGAACTCTTGGTTTCCTTGCCAGCTTTCTCAGTCGTGGCCATGCTCTTTTTAAACAGCTTTGTCGAGCGATGGTTAAGTGAGCGCCAGATGATTATCATTGGTTTATTGGTGATGTCAACCAGTGGACTGGTGCCTTTGGTCCTTCAAGACTATCCCCTTATTTTTCTGAGCCGCATCTTCTTCGGCCTGGGTACGGGGATGATCAATGCCAAGGCCATTTCCATCATTAGTGAGCGCTATAAGGGGAATGATAAGACGCGCATGCTTGGCTACCGTGGCTCTGCTGAAGTGGTGGGAGCAGCCATCTTGACCTTTATGGTGGGCCAACTCCTACCGCTAGGATGGCCAGCCATCTTTTCCGTCTATGGTGCAGGCTATTTGATTTTACTCTTTTATATCCTCTTTGTGCCCTATCCCAAGGAAAACAGGCAAGTAACTGTAAAGGTGCAAAAGAAGGGCAATTCCCTTAGCCTTCGTCCGCCACAATGGCGCTTTAGCCTCATGCTGGCAGTGATTGCTGGCGTGATTATCTGTTTTAATTCCATTATCAGTCTGCGTCTGCCTGAGGTGATCGTCGACGCTCGTATGGGAACGGCGACAACAGCTGGAACAGTCCTAAGTCTGATGCAATTGACAGGGATTGTAGCGGGAGTTGGCTTTGCCAGCTTGACGCATCTCTTCAAAAAACACCTGTTGATGATCATGTGTTTTGGCTTTGGTATTTCTCTCGCCTTGATTGGCTTGTCCACTCAATTATGGCTCCTGGTTTTAGCTACTTTACTAGCTGGATTTACCTACAGTACGGGGGTTACCGGAATTTTCTATCACCTGTCTGAAAAGATCCCAACCAATCTTTTGAATCTGGCGACTTCTCTCGTTTTGATTGGCTGCAACCTCGGATCGGCCCTCTCTTCATTTTTCCTTCAGCTAGTCGCACCTTTCGCTCCCAACAATGCCCTCCTTTTTCTCCTGATTGGAGCTTTGATGGCCCTGACCGGAATTTTTGCCTCTCACTTGTTAGCAAAAACGAAATGATACAGAAATCATTTCTTCAGATTAATACCAGGTCATCTTAGAAACTTTCCTTAGGTGATTACGGACGTCAGCGAACTTCTTCGAAGTTCCATGACTAAGTTTTGAGCCTAGTGTCTCAAAACTTCCGAGCACCTGAAACAAAAATAGTTCAGGCACATTTCTCACGGCGGAAAGTTTCAGCGTATGTTTGAATGAGTCTTGAAAAAATATTTCATTTTAATTTTTTTGCATTAATTAGGTTGTTTGATGTAAAAAATAGTTTATCTACATTCCAACGAAATGATACAGAAATCATTTCGTTTTTTTAATTCTATCTATTGCTTCCTTTTACTAGATCGTGTTATTATAGAGGAAATGTGAAAAAAGTTTAACTTAAAGGATAACCTCATGAAAAAAATCATGGAGAAGGTGAGTATTCTCGCCCTTTCATTTATTTTGACAACCTCATTTTCGATCTCCAGCGCCCAGTCGGAAATGTTTGCCTACTATAAGGACATGCCTCACAGCATGATCGAGCTCTTGGTTTCTCTTCCTTCGGCTGGGATTATGGTCTCGCTGATTTTTAATAAATGGATCGAGCGTCTCTTGTCGGAGCGCCAGATGATCGTGACCGGTCTGGTAGCCTATGCTTTGTGTGGTTTTATTCCCTTGATCAGTCCGGCTTACCCAGTTGTTTTTCTGTCTCGGATTATTTTTGGGATGGCGGTAGGGCTCTTAAATGTATCTGCCATTGCCATCATCAGTGAGCGCTATAAGGGAAAAGAACGCATCCAGACCTTGGGAATCCGTGGTTCGGCAGAGGTTGTGGGGACCGCTGTTTTGACCTTCGGGGTGAGTTTTTTGATTCGTTTTGGTTGGCAGGCAGCCTTTCTCGTCTATGGCATTAGTATTCCGATCTTGCTCTTGTACCTACTCTTTGTCCCTTATGGGAATTCTGCTGACCTCATTGAGGAGGAGCATCGGGAGACCAAGATGACAGGTGGTCAATGGCGGACCGCTCTTGGTCTTGCTGTAGTTGCGGCAGCTATCGTCTTGTCCAATGTCATGATCACCGTCCGTATTCCAAGTGTGGTGGAGCAAGTCGGACATGGCACTGCCCAAACGGCAGGCATCATCCTAGCAGCCATGCAATTTGTTGGAATTTTAGCCGGTTTGGCCTTCTCTCCTTTAACCCATTTGTTCCGTGAGCGGTTGCTACTGGTATCAGGTTTGGCCTTTGGCTTGACCCAGGTCTTGATTGGCTTTTCTTCCAATCTTCCCATTTTGGCTCTGGTGACCATTGCTTCTGGTTTTACCTATAGTGTCGCGCTAACAACTGTCTACCATGTCTTATCAGATAAGATGCCAGCAGGTGTGTTGAGCCAAGCAACTTCTATTGCGGTCTTGGGTTGTAGTACAGGATCGATCGCAACGACCTTTGTCCTCAGTCTTCTAGGAACAGTCTCATCTGCTCCAGCCTTTATTTTTGGATTTTCAGGACTGCTCATGATTTTGGTATCTATTTTTGGTCTATGGATTGTCAAACATAGTGGGAAATGAGCATGCGACTGGATAAATTTTTAGTAGATTGTGGCGTGGGGAGTCGAACTGAGGTCAAGCAGCTTCTTAAGCAAAAGAAAATCGCAGTGAATGGGAAAAAAGAGACAGCAGGAAAGCTGCAGATCGATCCTGACAAGGATCAGGTGACCTATATGGGAGAAGCGCTGGTCCATGAGACCTTCGTTTACTACCTGCTCAATAAACCGGCTGGGGTCATCTCTGCGACAGAAGATGACCATCACCAAACGGTGTTGGATCTATTGGATGAGACCGCTCGTCACAAGGAAGTCTTTCCTGTCGGGCGCCTGGATATTGATACCCACGGCTTGCTCCTTTTGACCAATAATGGCAAGCTCGCTCATGCCATGCTCTCCCCAAAAAAGCATGTTTCAAAAATCTACCGTGCCAAGGTAGCTGGGATCATGGATGAGGCAGATGTGGCACGTTTTGAAGCAGGAATTGTCCTCAAGGACTTCACGACCTTACCTGCAAAACTGCAGATCTTAGAAGTGGATGAAGCAAAGGCAAGCTCCTATGTGGAAATCGAAATTGCAGAAGGAAAATTCCATCAGGTCAAGCGCATGGTCGCTGCCTGTGGCAAGGAAGTGGTGGATTTAGAGCGGATTTCTATGGGACCTCTAGCGCTAGATTCAGGCCTTAAATTGGGAGAGTGGCGAAGGCTTCATCCTTCAGAATTGGCCTCTTTAGAGGTGTTTGGAGTTTCTTTATAAGGAATCGAAAAGATAGCAGTCTGGTTGCAACCATCTGCTTTTTTTCTTTGTATCAAAAAAATGTACTTAAAATACAAAAAGCATATATATTAGCTTGTCTTCTCAAAGTAAATCGATTATAATGAAAAAAGATGGGTTGTGCTAAAAATCACAATATGTAGTGATAATTTTTTGATCAGCCTACCTTATCTAGTAGATTATGAAAAAGGAGAATCTTCGTTTATGAAACAGCGGCTCTATTCTGTTGTGTCAACAGTTGCCCTATTTTTGTTAGTGGCTTTAGGATTTGCAAGGCCTCATCATCTCACTAAAGTACAGGCAGATACGATCAATGATGTCGTGACATCTGTAAACATCTCAAAATCAACGGGTGGCGCGATTACAGATCCACTGGGAGTGTGGGAAAGTTTTCAGGTGGAAGCCAACTTTGTCCTTCCAAATGGGCGAGTAAAAGCGGGGGATCAGACCGTTATCCAACTTGGAGATGGCTTTAAGGTCTTTGAAATGGACACCATTGACCTGCTTGATCCAAGTGGTCAAAAAGTTGCGACGGCAACGGTAGATGATCAACGAAAAGTCATCACCGTGACCTATACAGACTATCCTGAAAGACTGGCCAATGTGACAGGAAAACTGCGCTTTTTTGCGCGTGTAGACCATGCGGTTGTGAAGGAGAAAAAGACGCTTAACTTTACTCTAAAAGTGGACAAGGACGTCATTTCAGGTGGAAAGATCGATTATAGAGGGGTCAATCCAGGCGAGAATCCGCCAACTCCGGAGGTCTTTAGCAAATGGGGCTGGACCAATTCAGGCGATAAATTAAAATTAACCTATACCTTGAACATCAATCAAGGACATACAGCCCTCCATAATATTGATATTTCGGACCAATTGGCCTTTACAGATGGGAAGATCAAGCCTGATTCGATTCGAATTCATACAGGGACTTGGAAGGTTAGCGATGAAGATGGTGCCTATCATTTGCGAGACACCACGAATGTTACCAAGAATTA
The DNA here is from genome assembly GCF_014435245.1 of Streptococcus sp. IMAU 99161. Classification (NCBI taxonomy): domain Bacteria; kingdom Bacillati; phylum Bacillota; class Bacilli; order Lactobacillales; family Streptococcaceae; genus Streptococcus; species Streptococcus sp. IMAU 99161. The sequence goes on from NZ_JAAPAW010000038.1 coordinate 24,157, forward strand.
TTTACCTGTAGTGAGTGCAGATGGGCAATCTCTGACTGTCCACATTGGCGATCTAGAGCCTGCACAGGGCATGACGATTCGCTATGACGTCTATTTGGATAAGGTTCCAGCCATCAATACCAAATACAAAAACAATGCGACCATGACTGCGACAGAAATCAAGGAGCAAAATAAGGATGCTGTCATCCGCTATCAATTCCTTGATGGAAACTTTGATGGGGAGAAATATTCATTCACCATCCACAAAAAAGGAGAAAAAGGTCAAGCTCTTGCGGGCGCTGTCTTTGCTGTAACGGCAGACGCTACGGGTGAGCAAGTCGGAACCATCACGACGGATAAGGACGGTAAGGGAACCGTGACCGGATTGACCAAGCAAGCTTACACGGTGCAGGAAATCCAAGCTCCAGTAGGCTATGTGCTCTCTGCAGAGCCTCTCAAGATCAGTCCGGACGATTTTGGAAGGGGGAATAACCTTGAAATCGCCCGTGAAGTCGTGAACAAAAAAGAAAAAACCAGTATCTCTGGCCAAAAAATATGGAATGACAATGACAACCAAGACGGCAAACGACCTTCAAAAATCACTGTCAATCTCCTTGCAAATGGTGTCAAAGTTGCTTCTAAAGAAGTGAAAGCTGATAAAGACGGAAATTGGCTCTATCAGTTTGACAATCTGGATCTAGTCGACGATGCTGGCCATGCTATTGCCTATAGCGTTTCAGAAGAACCTGTGAAAGGCTATGTCGCAAATGTTGAGGGGACCAATATTACCAATAGCCGTACACCAGAAGTGACAGAAGTGGCGGTTAAGAAAGTCTGGGATGACAAGGAAAATAAAGATGGCCTGCGTCCAGATAAGGTAACCGTTCGGCTCCTTGCTGATGGCCAAGAAGTGGCTAGCCAAGAACTAAGTGCAGCGACTGATTGGAAGACAGCTTTTACGAATCTTCCTGTATACAAAGCAGGTAAGAAGATTGACTACACCCTGACAGAGGATTCAGTAGCGGGTTATACGGCTAAGATTGATGGCTTCACCGTCACCAACCATCATACCCCAACGACCCCACCAACAACGCCACCAACTACACCTTCGACAACCCCTCCTACACCGCCATCAAGCACGTCGGAGAAACCTCAATCTTCAACGACACCAAAAGCAGGAAAGAAAAAAATTCTTCCATCAACAGGTGAAGTCGTTGCCTACGGGTTGATCGGAGTTGGCGCACTCTTAGCAGTTGTAGCAGTCGGTTTGCTCTTATGTGGAAAACGAAAAGATAAATAAGATTTTGATATTGAAAAGGCAAATATACTAACAGATATTTGTCTTTTTAACTGCCTTTGTAGACTATTTTTCTTCAAACAGCCTAAAACCTGAATGGGATGATCCTGAATTTGGATCCGCCCTTTAAAATTTATCGTGAAGGGAACACAAGTATTTGACAGAAAGATGAAATCTTGGTAGAATAAGAAGGTCGATCAGACAACTAACTCTTTCTTGGTAGTAGGCCATGCCAAACCTGCCACTCGGATAGAGCATAAAGAAAAGGAGCTTATCATGGCAATCTCAAAAGAGAAAAAAAATGAAATCATTGCACAATACGCACGTCACGAAGGTGACACTGGTTCAGTAGAAGTACAAGTTGCTGTCCTTACTTGGGAAATCAACCACTTGAACGAACACATCAAAGAACACAAAAAAGACCACGCTACTTACCGTGGTTTGATGAAGAAAATCGGTCGCCGTCGTAACTTGTTGGCTTACCTTCGTACAAACGATGTTAACCGTTACCGTGAGTTGATCAACTCTCTTGGTCTTCGTCGTTAATTCAAGATACAAAGGCTGTCAAAAGCACAAAGCAAAAATAGGAAAATCGACGAAGAAACCTCAGTTTCTAGGAAATTTTATCTTTTTTGCCAAGTGCTTAGGCCGTGTTCAATTGAATACAAAAAAGTTGAGTTACTCTATTATGGAGTAGCTTTTCTTTTTTACTAGAATTTCAGTACAATATTCGGCTTGTCGCCTTGTCTAGAATCGTTTTATCCAGCAAGAAACATGATGCTAAGGGCGCCAAAAATCCGTATGAAAATAGGGAAACGACACAGTGTTCGATGAACACAAGGAGTTTCATCTTTTTCACTAGGATTTTAGCCCGAGCTCAAATTAGCCCTCTGACTTCAGAGGGCTTTTTTATTGCCTTTTTTCGAACAAGATTCATCATTCTGATCAAGTCGTTTTATTTGACAGATGTAATGATTGAAGTTACAATTGTTCTATAAAATGAAACAGAGGTTATCGCTATGATTGATATTACTTATCTAGACGGTGCAAAACAAGAACGAGTCATGCATTTTGACTCTTATGAAGAATTTGAACGCTCCCAACAGGCCTGCCTAATCGGGGTTGCGGATTATTTTCCTGTGACAAAATTGACCTATAATGGACATGAGTTGGACTATCAAGGTGTATACGGAGATGTCTTCTTCTATTTGATGAAGCAAGACCTCGATCAATACAAAAACTAAAGGAGAAAGACAATGGCAAAAGCAATTACAGACGCAACATTTGAAGCAGAAACTAAAGAAGGATTGGTCTTGGTAGACTTCTGGGCGACCTGGTGTGGTCCTTGTCGTATGCAAGCCCCTATCCTAGAAAAATTATCCCAAGAACTTTCGGAAGATGAATTGAAAATCCTGAAAATGGATGTGGACGAAAATCCAGAAACAGCGCGTGCTTTCGGTATTATGTCCATCCCAACCTTGCTCTTTAAAAAAGATGGACAGGTAGTGAAACAAGTCGCAGGGGTACACACTGCAGGCCAAATCAAGGCCATTGTGGCAGAATTGAGTTAGTAAAAAAGAGTAAGATGAGGAACAATTTGTTCGATCTTACTCTTTTTTTATAGACGTTTTAAAATTGGCTCAATGAGTCAAGAGATCTATGATTTCATCAATGCTTGATTTACTACCTTTTGTTAAATAGGTTTCTTTACTACCTTTTTTAAAAGATGATAAATTTGGTACTGTTTTGATATTCATATCATGGGCAAAGGACGTGATGTCTTTTCGCTCTTTTGAATCGTTATCAAGGTAATAAACGGTCTGATTCGTTTTTTGAATAGCAACTGCTAATTTGGGAGCAAATTTTTGACAGTATGGGCAGGATTCTCGACCGATATAGAGGATGAAATCTTCTTTATTGTTGATTTTCTCTTGTACCTCAGATAGATGAATCTTTTTGACGTAAGTCATTGCTTCCTTGTAAGAGTTTGGGGTAATAATTTCTTTCTTTTTGAAATTCATGTCTAGGATTGAAAGAAGAGAGATTGTACAAATGGAAAAAATGAGAATTGTAAATTTCTTATTCACAAGCGATTCCATCTCCATCTCTATCTAAGCGCGCGCTATAACCAGGTTGCCCTCTACGAAGTGGTGCAGCACCTGCAGCGCGTGCTTCACTACAATTTCGATAAGCTCCTTGTTGATGTTGTGAAGCAAATGCCTGTTGAGGTTGGGGTGCTACAGCTGTGGCTTGTCGAGCTCGTTCAGCAGCTGCAGCTTGTTGTGCTCGAACGGTAATAGCATTCTGTACTAATCCAACACGGTTATTTAAACGATCCTTTGTGCTTTGATCTGATACATTTGCGATGGCAGCTTGGGCAGGCGCAATGTTTTCTGTTACTTGATTGTTTTCCAACGCTTGTACAGCAACCTCAGCTTGGTCTGCAAGTTGTTTTGCTTCAGCTTCTTTCTTTTCACGTTCTTCTTTTTCTTTTCGCTCCTGTTCTTCCTTCGACTTTTTCTCGCGCTCTTCTTTTTCTTTTCGTTCTTGTTCTTCTTTTGCTTTCTTCTCTTTTTCAGCCTTCTCCGCTTTCTCTTTTGCTTCCTTTTCGCGTTTGACTTCAGCTTCTTTTTTGGCATTTTCATCTTTTTTAGATGGAGAAGAAGCGAGATGAGTAGCTTGGGTTTGCTCTTCTCGTTTGGTGGAAGCTATATTGGGGTTGATTAAGTATGTACCTCCGACTGCAAGAACTGAAGCAATAGCGGCGATATTTCTTTTAGTAGCGTTGGGTTTCTTTTTCGAAAAATACCATGCAAATCCTATACCACCAAAAAAGAGGAGTGGGAGAATGATCTCGGGATTAAAAATCATAAAGATGATTCCGAGACCATAAAGAACGACTTTCCAAACTGGTTGGGCCATGATATAATCAATAAACTTTTTCATTATTTTCTCCATATTTTGCAATGTTTTTCACGATAATCATACCATAAAATGAGAACGCTTTCAATCACTAATTGGTAATTTTTAAGCAAAAAATCAGACTTAGAATAAACTAAGTCTGAAAATCGTACTTATTCTCCCAATTCTGCACTGTAGGCAATAATTTGCTCGACGGTGTCTGAAAGGAATTGGATGGTGTCGCGAAGTGGTTTGTCCGTTGAGATATCTGCTCCGATGATCATGGCTGACTCAAGTGGGGTCTTGCTGCCGCCTGATTTGAGGAGGTCCAGCCAATCTTTGGCTCCGTTTTCGGAGTTCTTCAAGTGCAGGTAACCGGCTGTTGAGATAACCAGGCCAGCTGAGTAGGTGTAGCTGTAAAGCCCCATGTAGTAGTGGCTTTGGCGCATCCAGGTTAGAGCTGCATCGTCATCGATTTCAACGGCGTCACCCCAGAATTCGGTCAAGACTTCCTTCATGATGCTGTTGAGCTTGCTAGCTCCGAAGGTACCGCCTTCTTCGATCAGAGTGTAGACCTTGCGTTGGAAGGCTGCTTCCAGCAAGTGGGTGATGAAGTTGTGGAAGTAGGTGTCTGTCAAACGGTGAGCCAAAGCAAAGCGTTTTTGACGAGGATCGTCAAACTGGTGTTCCAAATAGTCGCTAAGGAGGAGCTCATTAAAGGTAGAAGGAGCTTCCACATAGTAGGTCGACATGTGGGCGTTGAAGTAGCTTTGGTTGTTGTCTGAAAAGATAAATTGACCAGAGTGTCCGATCTCGTGGATCAGGGTATAGACATCGCTCAAGCGTCCTGTCCAGCTCATGAGGACATAAGGATGGACGCGGTATGGATCGGCCGCATATCCACCGGAATCCTTGCCTTCATTGGCCGCAAAGTCGACCCAACGTTCGGTTTGGTAGCGGGCAATTTCGTGTGAATATTCTTCTCCAAGTGGTGCCACAGATTTCATGACCAAGTCATAAGCGCCATCAATGGTAACATCCGGGTTGAGTGCACTATCTAAGTCCAACTTCCAATCAGCGAAGGTCATCTTTTCAAGGCCATTGACCTTGGCTACGTGTTTGAGGTATTTTTGAGCGACTGGAGCGAAGTCTTTCATGATCAGATCAATCTGACGGTCAAACATAGAACGGTCCACTTCCTGCTCAGCTAAGAGATAATCAAAGACAGAGTCGTAGCCCCGCATATCTGCGATTAGTTTTTCAGATTTGACTTGGGCTAGATAGGTAGCAGCCGCAGTATTTTGGTGCTTGCGGAGGCCTTCTGAGAAAGAACGAAAGGCTTTTTCACGGACTTCTGCATTCTCATGGTTTTGGTAGAAGTTTTCATAGGTGACAAAGCTATTCTTGTAAACTTTTCCATCCACTTCAAAATCAGCCATTTCAAAGTCACCTGCCCGCATCTTGGTATAGATGTCTTGCGGTCCGTAGAAGACTTCACCAAGGTTGGTCAAAGTTTTTTCCACATCAGCTCCCAAGTAGTGAGCTTTTTTGATTTTAGCCTGACGAATGGCAAAAGTGAGGTGAGGGAGTTGACCCAGGCGTTCAAGGACTTCTTCATCTGCTTCGACTAAGGCATCATCAAAGAAGGTTAGCTCTACGCTGGCCCAGGTTTCAAAATCCATCCCTGCTTGGGCAATTTCCGCAAAAGCTTCATCACCAAAGTCAGTCGTTTGGGGCATAAAGCTGTAGTTGCCAATGTGGCTGAGCTGAATCTGAATCTGTTCAAAGATGGCAAAGGCAGCTTCAAAGTCTTCAAAAGTGTGGAGGTTGCCCTTGTAGTTACGGACAAATTCATTGATTTCTTCACGGGTCTTTTCAATGGCACGCAAGAAGTCTTCCTGGTCTTGGTAAAGGGCTGTGAGGTCCCAGAGTTCGTTTTCAGGAAATTCAGAACGTTTCTTTAATTCCATAGTGTTTCTCCTTTTGATCAAATAACTATACTAAGTATAGCAGAAAAAAGGGCAGAAACATAGAGGGAGAGGGGAAAATACTTGTGTAAAAATCTTGAAAAGAGCTGGAAAAAAGTTAAGATTAAAAAACTTAAGTCTAACAACTATATTTAGGTAGGGGGGCAGAATGAAATTTTGCTGATATACTAAGTACATCAGAGTATTGCATTTCATGCAATACTCAACACTAATGGCATTCAAGAATATAAGAGTTGTTTCATATTTTGTTGTTACGATGCTTATATTCTTAATTTTAGTAAATTATAGCTAATTAGTGATAGAGGAGGTTGTATATGGAAACAAGAGAAGAAATTGTTTCGAAACTAGAACTAATTCGTGAGAATATTTTAGGATTTATTCAGGCACGTTCACGTCAAGTTACACTTGTTAATCAAATGAGAACAGCAAAATTGATTCATCAAGATGAATATAACGATAACACATTGTCTCATAAATCTCTAAAACTTGCTTTTTCAATTATGGTATTTTCAAGTATTGCAATACTATTAGGGGATTTATTGTATGTCATCTTACTTGGTGCTGTGAATCGATTAATCGGAGATATTATCTTTGAAGTTTTATTCTTATCAGGATTTTTATTTCTATTGTATCGTCGTATGAAAGGTTCAAAGAATAGCTGGATTTATCCAGCAACACTGATTATGGGAGGGATCTTACTGGTATTCCCTCTACGTTTGCTTTTGACTCCTAATCCTATAACATTAATTCTACTTGGAGTATCAATTGTAGCCACCTATTTCATCATTCAAAATAAGCTGGAACTAATGATCGCGTTTGTAAATAAAGGTATTCGTAGTAAAAATGAACAGCATTTAAGAGATTACCAAGCAGTAGTTTCAGAAAACCAACGATTAGAATTGGCCTATCAGCAAGAGGGACGTTTGATGGAAAATTTCCGGAATCAAGCTGTAGCAATTGGCCAGGGATGGTATCCTAAAGATTATTACGCACTAGATGCAGTGAATTATCTAATTCACGCGTTTAATAACTTTAAAGCAGATAGTATAAAAGAAGCGATTAATTTATATGATACATATTTAGACCGAGAAGCACGTCGAGCGTTTGAGGCAGAAATGATCGAACTTGAGAAAGAGCAGATTATTAATCAAGAACGTATGATCAAGCTTCAAGAACATGCAAATATTTTAAGAGCAAGACAAATTGCAGAAACACAAGAAGCAGCAGCTGCATCACGCGCTGTAGCAAGTGAACTTGAGAATATTCGTTATGGAAGATAAGAAATCCGGGATAAATAGGTAGGGAAGTAAATAGAAGGAATATAATTATGAATAAAACAACAAAGAAAAGTATTGCTATCAGTGCTACTATTATCGCTGCAACTGCTGTAACTTCAGTTGTACAAGCTGAAGAAGCGTCAGTTGCTCAACCGCATGCAGAAACACCGGAAACTACTTCAAATATTGACCATCCTGCTGAGGTTACAAAAGAGGCAGTTGATACAGCAAAAGAGCAAGCTGATGCTGCGGCTAAAACAGTAACAGAACAAGAAAAGGTTGTCAGTGCAGCGGATCAAAAGGCTAAGGAAGCTGAAGCTACTGAAAAAACAGCTGCTGAAACCTATGAAAAAACAAAGGAAGCTGCTGAAAAAGCAACTCCAGAAAATATTACAAAAGCTGAAGATACTATTAAAACAAAAGAGGATGGGGTAAAATCGGCTGAAGAAACTGTAAAATCAGCTGAAGAAGGTGTGAAATCAGCTGAAAAAGCGGAATCTGAATCAGAAAAAGCTTATGAAGAGACTACCAAACAAGTAGAAGATGAAAAAGTAAAAGTCGAATTAGCCAAGGAAGAAGTTAAGAAGGCTGAAAAAGCTCTTAATGAAACAACATTAAGCAAAGCACAAGAGACAGTAACGATTGCGGGAAATAAACTGAAAGATGCAGAGTCTGTGAATAAAGCAGCTCAAGACGAATTGACTCGTGCAAAAGAATTCGACGCATCTCGTCAAGCTAAAATCGATGAAACAAAATCAGCTCTCGATAAAGAACGTACTGAAAAGAACATTCCTGCTCTTGAAGATAGCCTTGCATCTGCAAAAGCTAACGTAGAAGCTAAAGAAAAAGCTCTCGCTGAAACAAAAGCTAAAGCCGGTGCCGCTCAATCTGAAGTCGATGAAGCCCAAAAAGCTCTTGATGCAGCAAACGCTCTATATCAAGAAAAACTCGCTAAATTAAAACAAGATGAATCCCTTCGTAAAGTAGTCGTTCCATCTGAATACGCAAAACATGACGTCGAAGACTATGCTTGGTTCATTGCTCATCAAGATGAATATATGAAATTGCAACCAACAGTTGATTGGGAATCTTATAGCCAAAAAGGTATCGGTACAAACAAAGAAATCGTCGACCTTGCAAACCTTACAGTGGCGCAACGTAAAGAACTGGCTGAATTCGCCGCTCAAATGTTGAGCGACATCAACCAACAATACTGGTCACAACGTGAACCTGGCAAAACAGTTGCACCTCTTCAATTGACTGTAGGAGGACAAGAATTCGCAGATAATATTGCTCAAAAATATTCGGATTTTTACAAGAATAATGGTGGGACTCCGGAGATAGTACCGACAAACTTTAAACATCTATTTGATGTGTTAATTAAATATAGTGCAAGAGAATCTCTTGGCCAACTTTTACCTGAATGGCATAAAGAAAACATGGGTGGATACACTATGTTGAACTTGAAACAAGATATTGCTAGTTCTATCCGTCAAATGATGTTTGCTGACGGCGATCAATCAAATGGTCACACTAAACACTTGATTAGTCTTCAAGGTACTGGAATCGGTATCAGCGTAAGTTCTGGTTCACTTCACATCTTGTCAACAAGACAGTCTACAAATCAGGATAAAGCTGATTACATCAGTACGGATGCCGAATATAAAGCATCTTTGACAGCTTCTGTAGAAAAAGAAGAACAAGTACTACAAGCAGCTAAAGATAAGAAAGCGATCGCTGACCAAGCGGTTAAAGCTGCTGAAAATGACCTTGCTTCTGCAAAATCAGCTCAAGTTGACGCTCAAACAGCCTTAAACGCAGCCCAAAACACTATCGCTAAAGCTCAAAAAGCATACGATGACGCTCTCGCAGTTAAAGAACAAACACCTACGGCTCAAACTAAAGTCGATGAAACAGCGAAAGCTCTTGAAGCAGCTAAAGCTGAACTCGCAACGGCTCAATCAAATCTTGCAAACTTGCAACAAGTTCGTGCACAACGCGAATCTGAATTGAAAGACGCTAAAGCTAAATTGGTTGCTCAAGAAGAAGCTCTGAAACAAGCTCTTCAGGCAGCTCTTGATGCTGAAAACGATTTGAAAGCAAAAGGTCTTGCAACAACTGAATCAAAAGCTCAAGTTGAACGTGCTAAACAAGCTGTCAAATCAGCTGAACAAGCTGTACAAGACGCAAAAGATTATCTTGAATTGCTCAAAAACGCTCCTGTGAAACTTGCGGAAGCTGAAAAAGTATTGACTGAAGCTAAAGCTAAAACAGCTGAAGCAAAAGCAACACTCGAAACAGAAATTGCAAAACTTGAAGCATTGAAGTTGAAAGCTAAAGCGTCTCAAGAAGATTACAAACGTGTCTTCGAAGCATACCAAAAACTCGTTCAAGCAAAACAATTGGAAGAAACAATTCGTCGTGAACAAGAACGTATCAAACACGAAAACGAAACTCGTCGCAACGAACCAGTTCGTCATGAATCTACTCAAAACAAAGTGATGAAGACAACTGCTCCAACTGCAACCACAACAGTAACACCTGGTGCAATTACACCAGTCGCACCTCAAACTAAACAAGCAAACACTAAAGAATTGCCATCAACTGGTGAATCTACAAGTGCACTTGGACTTATGGGCGTAGCAATGGCTGCTCTAGGTCTTGCTGGATTGAAACGCAAACGCGAATCAAAATAAAAACACTATTTAGGCTGGGGAAACCCAGCCTAAAATGATATAATTTTAAGAAAAAGATTGTTAAATGGGGAATTTTTTATGAAAAAGGTTATGATTTCACTACTGACGGGTGCATCCGTTTTATCTTTGGTAGCTTGTGCGCCGAAGCGCTATGAACGCCAAAGTAAACCAAAAACGGCCACATCATCGGCGGTTAAAAAAGAAAAGAAGAATATAGGTCAGAAGTATTATCAAGAGGTTTTGGAGCGGTACAAAGCTTATGAATCAGCAATTACTGCCAAAGATCAAACGGCTTTACAAAATGAACTGAAGAAGATTGATGCGACTTCAGAAGAATATGCGTATGTTTTTAATCTTCAAACACTTGGGAGCACTAATGAGTGGGAATATGCTTTTGATGATCTTAATCAAGATGGTAATGACGAGCTACTGATTGGGGATGGCAAAACGATTGCTGCTGTGTATTATTTGAAAGATAACCAGCCAACCTTGCTACATGTAGCCTATGTAGCTTCTGCAGGTGGCTATCGCTCCAGTTTAGATATTTTTGACAATGGGCAAATCGTCTACGCTACTTGGCAATCCCTGAATCCAGAGCAGGAATTGACCCTTTATTCGTTAGAAAAAGGGAAAGCCAAGGAAGAAAAGAAAGCAACCATTCAAATTGGTGGGAACCAAACGGCTGAGCAAGCCCTAGGTGTTTCAGCGAAGAAACTGAATCTTGCAAAGCTCGATTGGAAAAAATTTGACGGTTCAGGGGACTCCAAATCAACATCCAAGGCGGAGAATAAGAAGACAGGTTCTTTCCAAGTCCAAGTCAGTGTGTCGGATCTCCGCATTCGAAAAGAGCCCTCAACCTCAGCTCCCTCTGCGGGAATGATCGCAAAAGGAACTCACACCATTACGGAAACAGTAGAGGCAGATGGACACACCTGGGGAAAGCTTGAATCTGGACAAGGCTGGATCGCCCTTGACTTCACAACGCGTGTGGATGGTTCTAAATCAACTGCTTCAAGTAAGAAAAGTAGTGGGATGAACCTTCAAGAAATTCAGAACGGAAATTTCTCAAGTATCGCAGGGACCTGGAGAAATGGGAAAGGAATGAGTGTAACATTTGATGATAACGGTATATCAAAGATCAATGGTGCACCAACAGATCAGGTTGTAGATCGGTTTAATCATGAATTTGGATACTTAAGCAGTAGTGTTCATTCAACTGCTCCAACTGGTGCTTCAGCAATGAGTTTTTTCCCAGCAGGTCAAGAATTTCCCGCAACATTAAAATATGGAAATTTTTCTGTTGATAATAGCAAGGATATTATTTATTGGGGTCAAAATGTTATTTCAGATCAAAGCGACTTGTTCTATAAGGAAGACTAAAAAAGATTAGCAAACTAACTTATATTTGCTAGTGATTCTCTTCATTGACACTGAGTAAATAGATTTCCTTTAATAAACTAGGATAAATAATAGGAGATATTGTGAAAAAAATTATCATTTTATTACTAACAGTTGGTTCAGTAATTTCCCTAGCAGCCTGCGCTCCAAAACGCTATGAGCGCAAGCATGGGCCTGTGGATTCTTCGTCTGAAAGACAATCATCTGAGAAGGCCGATGAAAAAACAGAAGAAAGCCAGTCAAATGAAGAGAATGAGGAAGCGATTGGAACCTTGTCTAAGGCGGACGAGGCAGATATTCATTCCATTATCGAAAACAGTGCGTCTTTGACCTATTCGCTTCAGGTGCAACCGACTCGCTTGCTGGAGTTGAACAATGATCACGGTGCGATTGACGGTTACCCGCAAGATATGTTCATTGATTACTACAATACCTACACGCCAGAAACCTATCAGTTGCAAGATATCATTGATAAATTGGATGCAGAAAAGACGTCGGACTCTATCCGTAGTTTTTCTCAGGATAAATTGATTCAACTGGTAAATGACAAGAAAAAAGGCTGGCTCTATTCGACAAAAGATAAGGCCTTCTACGAAGTTGTACCTGGTGGTCGTGGGGGAGCGATGCCTCCAATGGAGATTCCTTCGCCTGATGACTGGGTGATCAATGATGATTCCGTTGAAGTGACGACGACCATCCAAGGAACATCTGAACCCTACAGACGTTTTGTCTTGAAACGCAATCACAAGGAATACAAGGGTGGAACCCACAAAACACGCTTTTATGTAGACAGTATGGAATTCGTGAAATCTTAAAATTAAATAGAAGCTATACCTGGATCTAAAATTTTTATATAGGTTTCTAGGAAGATTCGCAGAAAAAGGCCCGTAAAGCCTTTTTCTTTTGGGCTTGAATATGTTAAAATAAAAAGTATACGTGCTTGGATACAAAGATGAGGATATAACATACAGATGGGCTGTTGAAATTCCTATCTCGTTGAGTTGCTTGACGGCCTTGGTATCTTGATCTTTGTAGGCAAGTCGTATAAATATTATCAATCCAAAGGGGATTACGTTTAATGGTAAAACAAGTGTTTCAAACGACTTTTGCGGGTCGAGAGTTGATCGTAGAGACTGGTCAGGTTGCTAAGCAAGCAAATGGGGCAGTTGTCGTGCGTTATGGGGAGTCAACTGTCTTAACGGCAGCTGTCATGTCCAACAAAATGTCAACGGGGGATTTCTTCCCACTTCAAGTCAACTACGAAGAAAAAATGTATGCGGCTGGGAAGTTTCCTGGTGGCTTTATGAAACGTGAAGGACGTCCTTCAACAGATGCGACTTTGACAGCGCGTTTGATTGACCGTCCAATTCGTCCTATGTTTGCGGAAGGTTTCCGTAATGAAGTGCAAGTCATCAATACGGTTCTTTCTTACGATGAAAATGCATCTGCCCCAATGGCAGCGATGTTTGGTTCATCATTGGCACTGTCTATCTCAGACATTCCGTTTGACGGACCAATCGCTGGGGTACAAGTAGGTTATGTGGATGGGGAGATCGTCATCAACCCAACACAAGAACAAGCTGAGCGCTCGCTTCTTGAATTGACAGTTGCTGGTACCAAACACGCGATCAACATGGTAGAGTCTGGTGCTAAAGAATTGTCAGAAGAAATCATGTTGGAAGCTCTTTTGAAAGGGCACGAAGCAGTTAAAGAATTGATTGCCTTCCAAGAAGAAATCGTAGCAGCAGTCGGAAAAGAAAAAGCAGAAGTGGAATTGCTTCATGTAGATGCTGATTTGCAAGCTGAAATCATCGCAGCCTACAACAGCGACCTTCAAAAAGCGGTCCAAGTAGAAGAAAAATTAGCTCGTGAAGCTGCAACTCAAGCAGTAAAAGATCAAGTAACGGCAGTTTACGAAGAAAAATATGCAGACCACGAAGAATTTGACCGTATCATGCGGGATGTGGCTGAAATCTTGGAACAAATGGAACACGCTGAAGTGCGCCGCTTGATCACGGAAGACAAGGTTCGTCCTGACGGTCGTAAGGTTGATGAAATCCGTCCGTTGGATGCGCAAGTCGATTTCCTTCCTCGTGTGCACGGTTCAGGTCTCTTTACTCGTGGACAAACGCAAGCTCTTTCTGTCTTGACCTTGGCGCCAATGGGTGAAACCCAAATCATCGATGGGTTGGATCCTGAGTACAAGAAACGCTTTATGCACCACTATAACTTCCCACAATACTCTGTAGGGGAAACTGGTCGTTACGGTGCGCCTGGTCGTCGTGAAATTGGTCACGGTGCTCTCGGTGAGCGTGCTCTTGCTCAAGTATTGCCAAGCTTGGAAGAATTCCCATACGCGATCCGTTTGGTAGCAGAAGTTTTGGAATCAAATGGTTCTTCATCTCAAGCCTCTATCTGTGCGGGTACACTTGCCCTTATGGCTGGTGGTGTGCCAATCAAGGCGCCAGTAGCAGGGATTGCCATGGGACTTATCTCAGATGGAAATAACTATACTGTATTGACAGATATCCAAGGTTTGGAAGACCACTTTGGAGACATGGATTTCAAGGTTGCAGGTACGCGTGACGGGATTACAGCCCTTCAAATGGATATCAAGATCCAAGGGATCACTGCAGAAATCTTAGCAGAAGCTCTAGCTCAAGCCAAGAAAGCACGTTTTGAAATCCTTGATGTGATTGAAGCAACCATTCCAGAAGTTCGTCCAGAATTGGCGCCAACTGCTCCGAAAATTGATACCATCAAGATTGATGTGGACAAGATTAAGATTGTCATCGGTAAGGGTGGAGAAACCATCGACAAGATCATCGCTGAAACAGGCGTTAAGATTGATATCGACGAAGAAGGAAACGTGTCGATCTACTCTAGCGACCAAGACGCGATTAACCGTGCCAAAGAAATCATTGCTGGTTTGGTTCGTGAAGCCAAAGTGGACGAAGTTTATCATGCCAAAGTAGTTCGGATCGAAAAATTCGGTGCCTTTGTTAACCTCTTTGATAAGACAGATGCCCTTGTTCATATCTCTGAAATGGCTTGGACGCGCACCAACCGTGTCGAAGACTTGGTAGCCATCGGTGATGAAGTGGATGTGAAGATTATCAAGATTGACGAAAAAGGTCGTGTCGATGCGTCTATGAAAGCTCTTCTCCCTCGTCCGCCAAAACCAGAAAACAGCGAAGAAAACGGTGAAAAGACTCATCGCCATGGCGATCGTCCTCGTCACCACAACAAAGACCACAAACCTAAAAAAGATTTCACTATTACACAAAAAGATTCAGAATAAGCAGTAGAAAAGGAGGAGCACGGTATGGGATGGTGGCGTGAAACCATCGATATTGTAAAAGAAAATGACCCAGCGGCACGTACCTCGCTGGAGGTCCTCTTGACCTATCCGGGCGTTAAAGCACTGGCAGCTCACCGTGTTTCCCACTTTTTGTGGAACCATGGCTTTAAGCTCTTGGCGCGGATGCACAGCCAATTCTGGCGTTTTTGGACCCAGATTGAGATCCATCCAGGTGCGACCATTGCTTCAGGTGTCTTTATCGACCATGGAGCGGGCCTCGTTATCGGGGAAACAGCCATTGTTGAAAAAGGCGTCATGCTCTACCACGGGGTGACCCTTGGGGGAACAGGGAAGGATGTCGGCAAACGACATCCGACGGTACGTGAAGGAGCCTTGGTCTCCGCTCATGCTCAGGTCATCGGTCCGATTGAGATTGGGGCCAAGGCCAAAGTAGGAGCGGGAGCGGTCGTGGTCTCCGATGTACCGAGTGATGTGACCGTTGTCGGAGTCCCTGCTAAAATTGTTCGTGTTCACGGTAAGAAGGATGAGCCAATCATTCACCAAGAAGAAGAAAAACGGGAATATTATATGAACAAGCTGGAGCATGCTAAGGAAGCCAGTCATCGGTCTTCTAGTTTGTAAGGAGATCACTACATGATTCAAGCAACCAATACATTGAATGACCACCAACTACTGGAAGCAAAGGCCCTTATTGCTACCTGCCAGAAAGATGACGGAACTTTTCGGGATCCGTATCTCTCCAATATGCTCAATTTTGATCCCAATATGCCCGCCTTTTTCCTTTATTATGAAAAAGGTGAACTTGTTGGCCTATTAACGGTTTATGCAGATGACCCAGATGTGGATGTGACGATACTGGTCCACCCCAATCATCGTCGTCAAGGCATTGCGCGGGCTTTGTATAGAAGTTTTGAGAAAGAAACGGCATCTTATCCCATTGAGTCTGTGACTTTTCAGACAGAGCGTGTTTTTCTAGAGAAGCATCCTGAGTTTGCCAGCAATTGGGGACTGGTCGAGGATGAAGAGACAGAAACCTGGTTAGGTAAGGATAGAAGACCTTATCCGTTAGCAACTGTTTCCAATCTTGAAGTTGTGTTAGCAGATCGTTCCTATCAGGATCAAATTAGTCAGTTAAAATTTGAGGCATTTTCAGAGGAACATGAATCGAGAGAAGTTGTGGATAGATATGTCGCTAAAGCTCTGAAGGATCCAGAAAGTTATCTATATATTTTATTAAAAAACGGTCAGCTTATTGGAACTTGTACAGTTGATTTATCGAGTAATACGAATTACCTCTATGGTTTAGCGATAGCTGAACTTGAACGTGGAAAAGGCTATGGAAGCTACTTAGCAAAATTCCTTGTCAACCAACTCATTGAGCAAAATGATAAGGAATTTCAGATTGCAGTGGAAGATAGCAATGTAGGTGCCAAACGTTTGTATGAAAAAATTGGCTTTGTCAAACAGACTCAGGTGGTTTATTTAGATAGGAAAGAGTGAATAAATGTTACTAGAAGAATTTGAAAATGTACCTGCTGTTATAGAGCCAACTGATCGAAGCCTTCTTAGTGGTGGAGAGATTCGTGAGACGATTATTCTGTCTTTTAATGGAGAGATAGTGGAAAGAGTCAAGCAGATGGACGGAGTCTATGAAGGTGGCTATCTTACCAATCTAAATGGCAAATTTCCATGGTATATCTATGAAGTAGATGGACTTAAGCTTGCAGTTGCTATGGCTACTATTGGAGCTTCGATGGTTGTGGGTTTCTTAGAAGAACTCAAAGCGAGAGGTTTTAACAACTTTATCGTTTTAGGGTCTTGTGGAGTTCTGGACCAGTCTATCCAAGCAGATAAAATTATCCTACCAAGTTCAGCTTTACGTGATGAAGGGACCAGTTATCATTATGCTCCAGCAAGTGATGAGATTTCTTATGATGAAACGCTTCTCTCAACTATGGAGAACGCTTTGAACAAAGCTGGTATTGAGCATATTCGAACAAAGTCTTGGACGACAGATGCCTTTTATCGTGAAACAGCAGCTAAGGTTAAACGAAGACTTGCAGCAGGAGCGAAAGTTGTAGATATGGAAGCTTCGGCTATCATGGCTTGGGCTCAATATCGACAAGCCAAGGTCTATCAATTTTTCTACACGGCTGACTATGTGGATCATCACAATCATGAATGGGATGCTAGACGCGAAGATAGAAAAGCAGATGCTATGACCTTCTTTGATATTGCTGTCGATATTGCGTTAGAGTTGGAAAAATAAGAATATAGATTCAAAATATAGAAACAGAAAGGAAATGAAGCGTGTTAAAAATTTATGATACCATGTCTCGTGATTTACGAGAATTTATCCCCATCGAGGAAGGGAAGGTCCGCATGTATGTTTGTGGGCCAACGGTTTACAACTATATCCACGTAGGGAATGCCCGCTCAACGGTAGCCTTTGACACGATTCGTCGCTACTTTGAGTACCGTGGTTATGAAGTTGCCTACATTTCCAACTTTACCGATGTGGATGATAAGATCATCAACCGTGCCAAAGAAGAAGGCATTACGCCTCAGGAAGTGGCAGATAAGTACATCGCTGCATTTCGTGAGGATGTGACGGCTCTTGGCGTGAAACCTGCAACTCGTCACCCTCGTGTGGTTGAGTTTATGGAGGACATCATTCGTTTTGTGACCGACTTGATCGAAAAAGGCTATGCCTACGAGAGTCAAGGGGATGTTTATTTCCGTGTGGAAAAATCCCACAACTATGCTAAGTTAGCCAATAAAACTTTGGAAGACTTGGAGTTGGGTGCTTCTGGTCGGACAGATGAGGAAACAGCTCGCAAGGAAAATCCGGTGGATTTTGCCCTCTGGAAAGCTGCCAAACCAGGTGAAGTTTCTTGGGACAGCCCTTGGGGACCTGGTCGTCCTGGCTGGCACATTGAGTGTTCGGTTATGTCGACCGGGATTTTAGGCGATACTATTGATATCCACGGTGGTGGAGCTGACCTTGAGTTTCCGCACCATACCAATGAAATTGCCCAGTCAGAGGCTAAAACTGGTCAAACCTTTGCCAACTACTGGATGCACAATGGCTTTGTCAATATTGACAATGTCAAGATGTCCAAGTCTTTGGGTAACTTTATCACTGTGCATGATGCTTTGAAGACTATCGATGGCCAAGTCCTTCGCTTCTTTTTTGCAACTCAGCACTACCGCAAGCCGATTAACTTCACAGAAAAAGCTGTGCGCGATGCGGAAATCAACCTCAAGTATTTGAAAAATACCTATGAGCAACCGTTCACAGGAGAAGTGGATCCAGCAGACTTGCAAGGCTTTGTGGACAAGTTTATCGTGACTATGGATGAAGATATCAATGCGGCAAACGGGATCACCGTTGTCTTTGAATTGGCCAAATGGATCAATTCAGGCCATTATAACCAAGACGTTAAGGACGCCTTGGCCAAGATGTTAGAAGTCTTTGGAGTGGTCTTTGTCGAAGAAGTCTTGGATGCGGATATTGAAGCCTTGATCGCTGAACGTCAGGAAGCGCGGGCTAAGAAAGATTTTGCGCGAGCAGATGCCATTCGCGATGAATTGGCTGCGCAAGGAATCAAGCTTTTGGATACAAAAGAAGGTGTAAGGTGGACACGTGATTGATGTCAATCTAATCAATGGGATCGCCCTTGCCTTTGAAGGGGATGCGGTCTATTCCATGTATATTCGCAGGCACCTAATTTTTCAAGGGATGACCAAGCCCAATAAGCTTCACAAAGCTGCAACCCGCTACGTCTCTGCTAGAGCTCAGGCCAGCTTGATTGAAAGCATGCTGGAGCAAGACATTCTGACGGAAAAAGAGTTGGAGATCTACAAGCGCGGTCGCAATACCAATAGCCATACCAAGGCCAAAAATGCGGATGTCGTGACCTACCGCATGTCGACGGGCTTTGAGGCGGTCATTGGTTATCTCCATATGACGGGTGAGATCTCTCGTTTAGAAGAGCTGATTGACTGGTGTATCCAGGAAGTAGAAGGGTGATAGAATGGATATCTTAGATTGGTTTCCTGAAGGAGAAATTCTAGAGCATCCGGTGCAAAAGGCTGGAACGGTAACGCTTGCTCTGCCTTCTCATCGCTGGTTGCTCTTACCAGAAGAGAAACTGACAGATCGGGAGCAAAGGTTGTTGCAACTCTTAACAGATCAAGTTGTCGATGCGCCGACAGACCCTTGGTATCGTTATTTATTAGAAGGTCAAGGAGATTTGCCTATTCCTTTGAAAAAACTCCAGGTCCTTCATTGCCATCTGACACATGCCCAGGCTGAGGGTTTTGCCTCCTGGCTTGAGATGATGCGTCTTCTGTTTCCAAATTATGTGACAGATTTTCAGGTCGGTAGTCAGGATATTCTCTTTATCTTGGATCAAAGTCAGTTTTATTCGGTTGCAGCGATCCTCAGAGATACCTTATCGGCCATGGAGTATGACTTTAACCTTGGGATGGTCTTGGTCTTGGGTCAAGTCTGGCCTATCCAAGCAGGATTGCCCCTTACCACACTGGTTCAAGCTGAACGCGCGGTGATCCAGACTTGGGGCTATAAGGATCGGATCTCAGCTGTCCATCGCTTCTCCCAGCTCTACCTTTGGGCCCTGAATGAATCGATAGAAGAGCTTGCGACGATCAAGCAAGGCTTGCATCAGTTGATTAGCAGTCAGGATCAATTAGAAGAAATTATTTTGGCCCTGTGGGACAATGCGGCAGTGGTGACCAAGGCAGCTCAACAGCTCTATTTGCACCGCAATTCTCTCCAATATAAGATTGATAAGTGGGAAGAATTGACCGGTCTTTCGCTCAAGGAATTAACAGATCTGAGCCTGTGTTACCAGGTTATTTTAGAAGATCATCTCTAGTTTTGTGCACCTTGCACAAAACTCTTTTTTTATTTTGTTCAGGCTGCCATGGAAATGTGAAGCGTTTTCAATTACAATAGGATTACAAATATCAAAGGAGTACCATCATGGTAGAATTAAATCTTAAAAACATTTACAAAAAATATCCAAACAGCGAACACTACTCAGTTGAAGACTTCAACTTGGACATCAAAGACAAAGAATTTATCGTTTTCGTAGGACCTTCAGGATGTGGGAAATCAACGACGCTTCGTATGATTGCAGGTCTTGAAGACATCACAGAAGGAACTGCCTCTATCGATGGAGTAGTTGTCAACGACGTAGCTCCAAAAGACCGTGATATTGCCATGGTATTCCAAAACTACGCTCTTTACCCACACATGACTGTATACGATAACATGGCTTTTGGTTTGAAATTGCGTAAATACAGCAAAGAAGACATCGACAAACGCGTCCAAGAAGCAGCTGAAATCCTTGGCTTGAAAGAATTCTTGGAACGTAAACCAGCTGACCTTTCAGGTGGTCAACGCCAACGTGTGGCCATGGGTCGTGCCATTGTCCGTGATGCAAAAGTGTTCTTGATGGACGAACCGTTGTCAAACTTGGATGCTAAATTGCGTGTATCCATGCGTGCCGAAATCGCTAAAATCCACCGTCGTATCGGAGCTACAACCATCTACGTAACTCACGACCAAACAGAAGCGATGACTCTTGCAGACCGTATCGTTATCATGTCTGCTACTAAGAACCCTGCTGGTACTGGTACAATCGGACGTGTAGAACAAATCGGTTCTCCTCAAGAAGTGTACAAAAATCCAGTGAACAAATTTGTAGCTGGATTCATCGGAAGCCCAGCTATGAACTTCATCAATGTGAAATTGGATGGGGACCGTATCGTTGCCAATGGCTTAGATTTGAAAGTTCCAGAAGGAGCTTTGAAAGTCTTGAAGGAAAAAGGCTACGAAGGAAAAGAAATCATTTTTGGTATCCGTCCAGAAGATGTGAATACAGAAACTGCCTTTCTTGATACGTTCCCTAAATCAGTTGTCACTGCAACAGTCTCAGTTTCTGAGTTGTTAGGTTCTGAGTCTCACTTGTACTGCCAAGTTGGGGATAGTGAATTCGTTGCAAAAGTAGATGCGCGTGATTACCTTGGAACTGGTGAAACCATCGAACTTGGATTTGACTTGAACAAGGCTCACTTCTTCGATAAAGAAACTGAAAAAACAATTTACTAATCATTGAGTTCGACGGAGGCTGAGACGGATTGTCTCAGTCTCTTTTATATGAAGGAGACAAGACATGGAAAAAGATTGGTGGAAGGGGAAGGTCGCTTACCAGATCTACCCGAAAAGCTTTAAGGATAGTAATGGAGATGGTGTTGGGGATTTAAAAGGCATCACGGAAAAACTCGATTACCTGCAAAAATTGGGGATTGATATTCTCTGGCTATCTCCTGTTTACAAGAGTCCTTTTATTGACCAGGGCTATGATATTTCAGACTATTATGCCATTGACCCTCTTTTTGGGACCATGGAAGATATGGAAGAGCTAATTGCGGAAGGCAAGAAGCGGGGCATTTCCATCATCATGGACTTGGTGGTCAACCACTGTTCTAGTCATCACGAATGGTTTCAAAAAGCTCTAGCGGATCCAGATGGCCCTTATGCGGACTACTTTTATTTCATCGAAAGTGACAAAGAACCCAACAACTGGGAAAGTTACTTTGGAGGCAGTGTTTGGGAGCCGGTTCCTGGCACCAACAAATACTATCTTCATTCTTTCCACAAGGATCAGCCGGACCTCAATTGGCAAAATCCAATCGTGCGCGAAGAAATTTACACCATGATCAACTGGTGGTTGGACAAGGGGATTGCGGGCTTTCGGATCGATGCCATTATCAATATCAAAAAAGATTTAGAATGGCGTTCGTTGCCATCAGATCGGGAGAATGGCTTGGTCCCAGTGCCGGAATCATTGGTGAATGCTCAACCGATTGAACCCTTCTTGCAAGAGTTAAAGGAGCGCACCTTTGCCAAGTACAATGCCTTCACAGTAGGGGAAGTGTTCAATGAAACCGACGAAGAGTTGCATTTCTTTATCGGAAAAGATGGCGTTTTCTCATCGATTTTTGACTTCAAGCAAACCTGCTTAGGACAGGAAGGAAAGGGCTGGTTTGACCATACTCTTCCAACAGCGGAAGACCTCAAGGAAAGTATTTTCCAAGCGCATGAGCGCGCAGATAGGATTGGGGTTCTCTCGACCATCATCGAAAACCACGACGAACCTCGTGGGGTGTCCCATTATATCGCAGAAGGTCCAGTAAACGACACCAGTAAAAAAGCCCTGGGAACCATTCAGGTTTTGCGCAAGGGAATTCCGTTTATCTATCAAGGTCAAGAAATTGGAATGGAGAACCAAGTCTTTGAATCAGTGGAGGACTTTGATGATATCGCGACCATCAATGGCTACCATGTAGCTAAAGAAGCTGGTTTGAGCGAGGAAGAAGCCTTAGCAGTGATTGCCAACTATAGCCGAGACAATGCGCGGACGCCGATGCAATGGTCAGCAGAGCCAGGTCTAGGCTTTAGCAATGGACCTGCCTGGTTGATCAGTCCCAAACCAGATGATTCCATCAATGTGGAAGATCAGGAAAAGGATCCAGATTCTATTTTGAATTATTACCGCCAGTTAACAGCTTTGTATCGCCATCCCCTCTATGGAAATACCATCCGGTTTGGAGATATGATCCCAGCTTATCGGGACCGTGAGAATATCATCGCCTTCGAACGCCGTGGGGACAAGCGTCTCTTGGTAATCAGCAATTTCCAAAATCGTGAGGCCACTTTGGAGTTGCCAGCTCCGATCAAAACGCTCGTTTTAAATAATACCGCAGGGGTGTTCCAAGAAGGAGACCAAGTGTTAGAATTGGCCCCTTACCAAACCATTGTGTTGGAATTAGTGGAATAGCAAAGAACCTTCGCAAACGCGAAGGTTCTTTTCATGTCATCCAAGTCTAAAGCTGAAACTTATTTAACTTCTTTCTTTTTCAAGAGGAGGAAGCCTCCGCTAACGGTTAGCAAGAAGCCTGAAAGAATGAAGTGCGCCGTTGTGTCTTCTCCAGTTTGTGGCAATTGTGCCTTGGATGGACTTTCTTGGAAGCTTTGTCCCACTTGGTAAGTCAAGGCTTGCATACTTTCTCCATTTTCAGTTGTTATTTCTTTTTGTGGAAGGAGAACTTTAGGAGTCTCCTTCTTGGTCAAGATTGGCTGTGGAGTGGTTGTTTGGTTATGAATTGGAACCACCACTTGATCTGGTTCTTTCGCTGGAACGTAATCCATCAAGCTTGCTAACTTGCTGCCAAAGATCGCATTGGTTACCCAGCGGAAGAAGTGGACAGGGTGTTGACGGTTGGTTGGATTTCCTGCATAGACAAAGAGTAGTTGTCCCATCAGTTCTCCAGAGATCGCCATAACTTTGTTGGCTAGAACATCGTTATGTGGCCACCAACCTGCAATATAATAATCGCTCGGAGCAATACTCATCAAGGTTTTGAAATGCTCTGGAACCTTTTCAATCCAGTTTCCTGAGTTGGAGTAGAAGAGGGTATTCTTCTTGTATCCGCTGGTCAATGGATCCTGATCATCAATGATCGCCTTCATTAAGCCTTCGTAGTCACTACCGCCTTTTAATTTTTCAGCGTCAAATCCTGCAAGAACTCCCAATTTTTCCAGTTTTTGCATGGCTTCCCCGCCGATGACGAGAGTTGGTTTCTTACCAAAGATGGAAGCGTCAAAGCGGTTGCTTTCCAAAATAACAACATCCGCTTCTTCTGGAGTATTGACAATTTGGAAGCCTAATTTTTCAAGGACCAGACTAGTATGAGCAGGCGCATCGACTCCAGCCCAATTATAGTGGTAGTTTGGAGAGTAGACCTTCATCGGTTTTAAGGTTGGTCCACTTGGCACTTTGTAGAGGGCATCGCCATAGATGGCATGGTTTGGTAGGAGCGAAGCAAAGGTATCACGGTCAACGATGTAGCCATCATCTGTCAGGTAGACTGATTTTCCTTGTGCAATAGCCTGGTTGACAGCTTTAACGGCACTGGCAGAGGTATTTGCGATCACATAGTAAGGCGCTTTTGGATCGATCTCAGAGGTCCGAGTCGCGCGGGTAGTTGTGACTTCTCCTAGCTTGCCTGTAAAGAGACCGTCCTTGAAGACTGGTTCTGCTTTGAACCCTCTCATATCAGGGAAGTTGACGAGAAGTTCCGCATACATAGCAGCCCAGGCGGATTCATTAGAACCTTTATAGAGGATATGGTTGGCATAGCCTCGTTTGGCTTGGGCCATGTCAATGACCAGGTCTCCTTTTTTGTAGGTAGCAGTATCTTCTTTGAGCTCTTTAACGAGGACACCATTGCGTTTGAAGTAGTCGATCATATTGAAGGCTTCTTGGGCATCATTGTCCTTGTCGAGGCTCATTGGGATGACGTAGTAGTCTGGGAAGAATTTCGGGCGACCATTTTTCACACGTCCAACGATTTCCCCATTTGGCCCGACCAGTTCGTTTTCTGCTTTTGGATCTTCGATTTTGTTGAGGCCACGAAGGTAGAAGTTAAGGCGCATTTCAAGAAGCTTGTCTGGATCTTGGTTGAGGAAGTCAATGCCTCCGAGGACAGCATTGCGACCAGCCTTATAAGACTCTTGGTTGGATTCTGGAATTTCAATGGTGTGGCCTAAAATACCGTGGTAAACGGCGTAAACGCCTGTGTAGCCTGAGAAGGAATCATCCCAGCCATCGCCCCAATCCAGTTTTGGAATGATGTAACTATCGTATTTGGAATTGGCAACCCCTGCACGACCCATATGGTGAGCATTTTCCAGCATGAGGTCGGACATGAGGTCGTATTCAAAGTTCGGATCATGCGGAGGTGTTGCAGGCTCAATCAAGAATTCTTTGATAAAGCCATGAATATCGTAGAGAGCGATCGGATTCCACTTGTTGATCATTTGGATGACGGTACGCACTTCAGGGTTGGTTTGGTAGCTAGCATCCCGATTTGGATCAAGCCCGTTTGCTAGGGCCCGCAAGTTGAGAGCATCTCCGTCTGGGTTTTCGGTAAAGTCAAACAAGAAGATGAATTTATTAAGCAAGCTTGGAATGTCGAGAGTAACTGTTTTAGCATTTCCAGCTTCATCTGTGGTGTTAAAGCTCACCTTTTCCTTGGTCGCAAAGGTATTGAAGAGGCCTGTGATGATGTCGATTCCTGGTTGTTCATCCGCATGCGTATTATGAACTAGGACAGGCAGTTTGTAATCCAAGGTCTTGTCCTTCAGTGCGGCCAGCATTTCGCTTGGTTTAGTTAAAGCTGTAGGATTGGTGCTAGACAGGTAGTGATCGATGCTGGCTTGGTCCTTACTCACAATTCCCATCTTCATATCCCGGCCTTGAGCGCTCTTACCAAGAGTTTCTAGCTGCACTAAACGATCAGGCTTTGCTTCTTCCTTGGATTTCTCAATAGCAGCTAGCATCTCTTCGTGTGTATGGTAGTCTTGGTAAGGTCGAAAAACAAGAGTTTTATTGATGGTCACACCTAAGTCTGTATTGGTTCCGACCAGCTCATGGTTGCCGATGTAGTTACGGTAAGTCCGGCGGATATTATTTGGGCTACGAAGGCTAAGGTCTTCCCCAAAGAGATCTTGCACTTCAATATGGAGATCCAAATCATTGCCGCTTGCAGTTTCTGTGATAGTAAGGAAGGGTTCCTTACTCAATGTTCCTGTTTCCATATCCCAGGTTTTCCACTCCGAGAGAGGCTTGTTGTCCAAGGTCCAGTTGATCTTGCCAGCAGCTTGAGCTTTTTCTTGGACTTTGTCGTCAATCGTGCTCTTTTCAGAGAGATAAATGGTGCTATTCTCCAATCGTGTCGCTTGGTCAGTGATCGTTGCAGCACGGTTAGTTGTTGGAGCAGCTGCTGTAGTAGGAGTTGCTTCAGAGGTCGCTTCTGGTTCCGCAGGATTGGCAAGGACTGCGGTGTCTTCTTTTTCAGCTGTAGAAGGACTGACAGTCTCAGTTGCCACAGCTTGCTTAGAAGCAGGTATCGCTTCGAGGACCGTGCTGGGTTCTGTTTGAGGTGCTTCTAAGCTATCTGCTGATACTTGGCTTTGTCCGATAACGGAAAGCAAGACGGCTGCTGAGAGACTGAGTGTCGTAGTGTACAAATGTTTCTTATATGAAGACTTCATATAGAAGGCCCTCCTTAAAAAGTTATTTTCCAGTTCTAGTATATCATTTAAGGAAAGCGTTTACAATAGATTCTCGAATAAAGAAGCCTTTGCATTTTGCAAGGGCTTCTCTGTCTATTTCGTCTCCTGATGAAATTGCTGGTAAAAATGGACCTTGACCTGGATGAAGGTTTCTAAATCTCTCAACAATTGGAGCAAGGTGGCGCGTGTTTCGAATTCTTCACGGGTCTTAGGCAATGGTCGCTCCCGAAAGATTGCTAGATACTGAGTGATATCGTCGAGAAGATCCTGGGCAGGATTTTTCTGGCTCAATTGCTGGGCGGTCTTTTTAAAAAGTTGCGCGAGGATGAGGCTTTCACTCGCTGCTAACTGACAGCGGTTGACGTTTTCTGCCATATCCCGCAGGATGTCGTTTTGGCGTTTGCGCATTTCGAAGTAGTGAATGTGGTAGTTGGTTTGATGGAAAAGATGGTTGGAATGGTCCAGATAGACCAGATTCAAAGCGTCCTTTAGGATATCATCCAACTCCTTGATCAAGCAGGCATCGTTGCGACCATCTCCTTTCCCAAGCATGTCTGCAAAACGACCAAGGATCTTTTTCAGTTGGTCTTCGACAACATCGTGATAGTGATCGATCGCTGTCTGATTAGAAGGCATATAGAGATTGGCCAGCAGGGCAAAGCTGGTCCCGATTAAAAAGAGGGCAAGTTCATTGAGCAAGAGCCCCCAGGAAGTAGACTGCTCAATCAAGAGATGGGTGACGAGGACCGTACTAGGCGTGATGCCGATCTGCCAGCCCATTAGAAAGGCACAAGGAGCATAGAGAGCGATAAAGACTCCCAGTGCCCAAAGGTTGAATCCAAAAAAGGAAAAAGCGAGGCTTCCGATCACAAGGGCTAGCAAGGTCGACATAAAGCGTTGGTAGCCTTGCTTGATGGTGCTCCGACGGGTATCAGAGACACTCAAAATAGCAATGATACCAGCTGAGATGGCATAGGTCAAGCCCAGAGCAGCAGCAAGGGCAGCTGCTAAACAGGTGACCAAGGTGAGCTTGATGGTTCGTTGAAAAAGAGGCATGGTTTCCTTTCTAGTTTGTTAGTTTCGCTGAGATAGATTTCATTTCATTATATCATGAATTGGCCTCATTCTCCTTTCTTGTGGTATACTAGTTCTATGGAAAATAACGATATCGTATACGGTGTCCATGCAGTCACCGAGGCTTTACAAGCCAATACAGGCAATAAATTATATATTCAAGAAGATCTCCGAGGAAAAAATGTCGACAAGATCAAGGCCTTAGCAACTGAGAAAAAAGTGTCGATTTCTTGGACGCCAAAGAAAACCCTGCAGGAAATGACAGAAGGAGCTGTTCACCAAGGCTTCGTTCTTCGCGTGGCAGCCTTTGCTTACACAGACTTGGCAGAGATTCTGAAACAGACAGCCCAAGAAGAGAACCCGTTGTTGTTGATTCTCGATGGCTTGACCGATCCGCACAATCTTGGGTCCATCTTGCGGACAGCTGATGCGACCAATGTCTCAGGGGTCATCATTCCTAAGCACCGGGCAGTCGGGGTAACCCCGGTGGTGTCAAAAACCTCTACCGGAGCAGTGGAACACATTCCCATTGCGCGTGTGACCAATCTCAGCCAAACCCTAGACAAGTTAAAGGAAGAGGGCTTCTGGATCTTTGGAACCGACATGAACGGCACGCCATCTCATCAGTGGAATACGGCTGGTAAGTTGGCTTTGATCATTGGTAATGAAGGAAAAGGGATCTCAACCAATATCAAAAAGCAAGTCGATGAGATGATCACCATTCCTATGAATGGCCATGTTCAAAGCCTCAATGCCAGTGTGGCAGCAGCCATCCTCATGTATGAGGTCTTTCGCAACCGACTATAAATAGTAGAAAGGCAATGATATGAAACGAAAAATCTTATTGGTTGACGGCTACAATATGATTGCCTTCTGGCAGGAGACCCGCCAGCTCTTTCAAAAAAGTGAGCTTGATGCCGCCCGCACCATCCTCCTGCAAAAACTGAGCCATTATGCTAGCTTTGAAGGGATAGAAGTCATCTGTGTCTTTGATGCCCAGTATATGCCAGGAGTGCGGCAGACCTACGATGAGTTCAATGTTCAGGTGGTCTTTACCGGTGAGGATGAGACGGCAGATGACTATATCGAGCGCTTGGCGGCAGAGCTCAATACGCCCCTCCACCAAGTATTGCGACAATTACAAGAAATGATGGGAGACAAGAAATGACATTTGCTATTTTAACAGATTCGACAGCAGATTTGGACCAAAACTGGGCCAAGGAACACCAGGTCACCATTCTCGGTTTGACCATTGAGTTAGAGGGAACAGTATACCAGACAGTAGGAGAAGGTCAATTGACCAGCCCTGAGCTGTTAGAAGCCATGAAAAATGGGGCCAAACCGACAACCAGTCAGGTCAATGTGGGCCAATTTCAGGAAAGCTTTGAGCAGTTTGCCAAAGAAGGAAAAGCTGTGCTCTATGTCGCCTTTTCATCGGTCTTATCTGGGACCTATCAGAGTGCCGTCATGGCACGTGATTTAGTCTTGGAAGACTACCCAGAAGCGATAATCGAAATTGTTGACCCCAAAGCGGCAGGAATTGGAGAGGGCTACTTAGTCATGCGGGCGGTAGCTGCGCGTGATGCAGGCCGTTCATTAGCAGAAGCCAAAGAAGAGATCATGGCTCTAGCTCCAAAACTGCGGACCTATTTCCTCGTCGATGATCTCTACCACCTCATGCGTGGTGGTCGCCTTTCAAAGAGTGCTGCGATCATGGGAAGTCTAGCCAGCATCAAGCCCATTCTCTGGATTGATGCGGAAGGGAAGTTAGTGCCTATTACGAAAGTCCGTGGCCGCAAAAAAGCCGTCCGAGAATTACTGGAGTTGATCAAAGCTGATATCGGTGAAAGCACAGCCTTGGTCTCTTATACAAACGATCTAGAAGGAGCCGAAGCGTTGAAGGCAGAAATGCTTGCGCTTGATGGCATCGACGAAGTCCTTGTGATGCCTCTTGGACCAGTCATTTCCGCCCACGTCGGCCCAAATTCCTTGATCGGATTTGTCATAGGAAAAGAAAATCGCAAATAATTTTCCAAATCGGTTGACTTTTATCTTAGAATTTTGATACAATAGTAGGCGGTATTGTTTACCCCATTTGTAAGGCCCCGGAACCTTTCAAATACCCTGCGGACCGGAACATCCGCCCTGTAAACAAAAACGACATTCATATAGGAGAAATCATGAACAAAACTACATTCATGGCTAAACCAGGCCAAGTAGAACGCAAATGGTACGTTGTTGACGCAACTGATGTACCTCTTGGACGCCTTTCAGCAGTTGTTGCTAGCGTGCTTCGCGGAAAAAACAAACCAACATTCACACCTCACACTGATACAGGTGACTTCGTAATCGTTATCAATGCTGAAAAAGTTAAATTGACTGGTAAAAAAGCGTCTGATAAGATCTACTACACTCACTCAAACCACCCAGGTGGATTGAAATCAATCTCTGCTGGTGAACTTCGTTCTAAAAATGCAGTACGTTTGATTGAGAAATCAGTTAAAGGTATGCTTCCACACAATACTCTTGGCCGCGCTCAAGGTATGAAATTGAAAGTATTCGTTGGAGCTGAACACACTCACGCTGCACAACAACCAGAAGTTCTTGATATTTCAGGACTTATCTAAGGAAAGGAACAATAAAGTATGTCACAAGCACAATATGCAGGTACTGGACGTCGTAAAAACGCTGTTGCACGCGTTCGCCTTGTTCCAGGAACTGGTAAAATCACTGTTAACAAAAAAGATGTTGAAGAGTACATCCCACACGCTGACCTTCGTTTGGTCATCAACCAACCATTCGCAGTTACTTCAACTGTAGGTTCATACGACGTTTTCGTTAACGTTGTAGGTGGTGGATACGCTGGTCAATCAGGAGCTATCCGTCACGGTATCGCTCGTGCCCTTCTTCAAGTAGACCCAGACTTCCGCGATTCATTGAAACGCGCAGGACTTCTTACACGTGACTCACGTAAAGTTGAACGTAAGAAACCAGGTCTTAAGAAAGCTCGTAAAGCATCACAATTCTCAAAACGTTAATCAACACGATTATATCAACGTTTCGAAACACTTCATGGTTCACACCATGGGGTGTTTTTTTGATTATTTTTAGCAAAATTCACACCACTTTTCACACCAAATTCACACCATTATTTTTTAAGATTACGAAAGGCAATTTCTCCAACAGCCATTGGAATTACATTTGAAGTGTTGACATAAGTCTTAGTTGTAATCGTATCACTGTGAGTGAGTGCTTCAGAAATAGCTTCCATAGAGGTTCCAGCTTTCTTAGCGAGCGTGGCTCCTGTATGTCGTAATTTATGAGGGGTTGCATGTGCAAGTTCTGGATGACGACGCTTAACAGATTTCATCTTGTTGTTAAGATAATCAGCATGGAGACAACTGTTTACATTTCCCTTTGTATCAATATACGTAAATACATACTGATCAGGAGTTTGGATAATATTGAATTTAGTCAGTTCAATTTTTTGTTGTTTTTTCCATTCCTGAAGTAAGTTAGTTAACTCATTAGGAATTCGAAAAGTTGTCTTCTTATTTCCTTTGGTAGACTTTGGATTTTTGTATTTATCTAAAGCTTGGACTAACTGAATTTCTTGTTCCTGTGTATTGATATGCTTCCATTGCAAAGCGTAACTCTCTGATTTTCTATCTCCCAAGAAAAAAGTAGTATAGAATAAAACATAGTCTTTGAATAGAATCTTTTCAGTCTCTAAATCTTTTTCAAAAGCTGTAAACCATGCTTGAAGTTCTTCTTGAGATAGAGATAAATCTTCATCTTTTTTTGATTCCTGTAGCTTGATGTTCTTAGTGGCTTTGATACGGCTTATCGTTTTTGATAGGCGATTAGTTTCGATATACTCTAATTCTTCTGCCCAGTCAAAGATAGAGTTAACGTAGCTCCTGATAACTTTGAAATTTGCATATTCTTCAGCCTTTTGAGTCAATAGATTTAGTACAACTTGTTTATTTTGATTAAGAAAGTCTATTGAATAATTCCCAAGTAAGGGTAAGATGTGTTTTCTAAAAGCAATTTCTGTTCCAACTATAGTTGCTTGAGAAGGTGGTTTAGCAGTAGAAGTAGTCTGACCTGCTTTGTAGGATTCCCACCAAACGTTTTGATAGAAATCTGAAAAGAGGATAGAACCGCTATTCTCCCATGAAGCAGATCCTCCACTAAGAATTTTATCAATCTTATTTTGAAGTTCTAGTTCGTATCTTTTTGCTTCACTCTTTATTTTGAACCGTTTTTCAATCACTTTCTTATCAATACCTAGCGAAGATTTAACCTCCTCAGGAATATAAACACGTAAGCGATAGGTTCCGTTTTTAGTTTTTGTAATAGACATAGTATTCTCCTTTTGAATTGAGCTAGAAAATACCATGGTTACATTATAACAAACCACCATAGAATTTCTACTGCTTTTGTAACCAGCGATTGATTTCTGTTTTGCTAAAGCGAACAGTTTTTCCCACCTTAATGCAAGGTAAGCCTTGCTTAATCCAGCTGTCTAAAGTATTGTTGGATATATTCAAATAATCACAAGTCTGCTTTTTATTTAAAAATTGATTGGTATTTTCATTAATATCTAAAAATTTATCCAGTTCTTTCTTAACAGTATCTGATATTAGTAATTGAAATTGCCGAATCATTTCGTCTGGAATAAATAAATTCATAAATAGTTCCGTTTATTTCTTTCTATTAATATTTTTATAGGAGCATTAGTAAATAACTATTATCAAGTGCATTCTCTGTTTTCTGTTTATAGAATGTATAGATTGCTTCCCTACTATAAAAACTGGTATATAATCCTCTTGAAATTTCTATATTTTATTGCGATAATAGAAGTAAGTAATAGGAATTATTACTAGTATATTTTGGGTTTGTTTCTGACACCGACCAAAGTTTAGAAACAAGCTCTTTTTTATTTTTACTTAAAGTAACTTTCATATCCTTATCCTTTTGAAAATATTCGAATAGTAGTTGCGGTACATATTTATATACGCTCCTTGATATATCAACGTTTTTTGACACTGAAAAATAAATTTGCTATTAAAATAATTGCTAAATTAATATTCCGTCTCTTAATCTTTTTAAGGTGAGTTTTAACCTTTTATCTTGAACATTTTTTCTTGTATTTTTTGTAATTGTGTTATTGAAGATCTTATTTCGTTCTTCTAAAGAGTATATTTTTAGTGGAAAAGTTTTATAAGAAGTTGTGGAAGGGGTTATACGAGTACCTAAACCATATTTTTTTGCTTCTTCTAGTGAATCGAACATTACTCTTATTATTTCTAAAACATGCCAACTAGTCATTTTTCCTAATGCATGTTTTGTTTCCGTATTTACTTCGTGGGATTGGAGCCTTTCTAAGATTCTTCTTTTAGTTGTACCTCTATTTGTTTTTAAAAATTCTAATGGAAGAAATGTAATGATTTCTTCATCAATTAAATCAGATACTGTAGTATTTGATAACTGATCAATAACATAGAGTAAAAATACTGTCATATAATCTTGAGGCTTACATTCCTTATAAATCTTCTTTAACTTCCTATTGCACGAACTAATTGATTTCTCGAGGATTTCTACATATTCAAAGATAGCTAAAGACAAGATAGATTCCAAATATTGAATAATCTTTTCATCAGTTAATTCTGTTAAGAAATGGGAATCTAATTTATTGGCTATATTACTATCCGTTAATTCGATTTCATATCTGAAGATTTCTAGATTATTTAATGATGAATTTATTTTACGGATTTGTTTGTTCTTTTTTGCTTTCTCAATTTTATTATAAAAAGTGTGTATTTCTTTTTGATTAATTTTACTCGTTATCATTGAAAAACCGTCTGCATTTTTACTTGTTCTATGGTTTTTTAAATCTGCTTTCTTTTCTTTTACAAATGATCTTATTAATAATTGACGAGTTGGTAAAGACGGTAATTTATCAAAAGCAATTGTAAATGCTAATTCAATCTTCTTAAACCTAACATAATCCAGATTAAATTTGATTTTAATCTTATAATCTGTTTCTAACTTATGTAATACCTCTAGTAATCTTAATTTAATCCCATTAATGCCTGAAGTTTGAAAATTAGGAGAAGGACCGTTAAGTTGGATTGCAGCAAATTTCTTTTTGTAATCTTCTTCTTTGAGACTAATTGTTACTTTTCCTAAATCTACCGATTGAATGGTGATTTTATCTAGTTCTCCTTCGGAATTGAATTCTAAAGAAGCAGTCTCTTTAAAGATTCGATCATCAAAAACAATAGGGTCACAAGTTACTTCTGGGCTAAGAATTGAGACTGTACAGTTATCAATACCCCAATAAGCTGGGGTAACTGAGAAACAAGATTTTATATTATTTTCGTTTTTTTTCTGTAGTTCTAGTAATTTTCTCTGTCTGAGTTCTCTATTTTTCTTATGCTTTTCCTTTTTTCTTCTTTCTGCAGGGAATAAATGATGTTTCTTGGCTACTTCTCTTTCTCGTTTACTTTTTTTATATCTTCTTACCATGTATATTCCTCCTTGTTGTTAAATCTGTAATGAAGATGTACTTTTAAAATGTAACTTTCTTTAAAATTAAACCTCCTTATTTTTCTTCTATTAATCAGTATGCCATTAATTTCACTAAAAATTGAGTTTTTCTTATTTTTTAGTGAAAAAAATTTTTAAAAATAAAAAAACACTCAATTATGAGTGCTTTAAAAACGCGTCGTAACAAGGTTTTGAAGAAAAAAATTAGGTTCTTACCTAATTTAATTTTTTTAGTTTAGAACAATAATGTTAAGAAAGAAATCAATACTTTCAGTACGATCTTTTATTGATGTGACAAGGTTTTGAAGGAAAAAGTAAGTTTTTATCTACTTTATTTATTTTTAAAAAAAATTTTTTTATTTTTCATTTAAATTTAGGATGTTGAGAAAAAGATCAATAATTTCAGTACGATTTTTATTTAGTTGAATTTTTTCGATTAAAAGTTGAAGATTATTATCTGAAGTTTCAGAAAGTGGTCTAAAAAAATCAGAAGGATCTATATCCATAGCAGATAAAATTTTTAGTAGAGTATCGACAGATAAGTTTCTTCTATTGTTTTCAATTAAATTAATAAAAGGCAAGCTAAGATCACTTTTTTCGGCAAGCTCTTGTTGTGTTAGCTTTTTACTTAGTCGATATTCCCTGACTAATTCTCCAATCTTCATTTACAAATTCTCCTTTTAATTATTGTATATATTTTTTGTTGATATTTATATAAACAATAGTATTTGAGATATAAAGTTTTATTTACAATAGTATATAAAAATGGTATAATGAGAGCGTTTGTAATATTATGTGAAGGACTTGGATTTAGGGCAGATACGCTTTAAGTTTATGTGGGTAAAAATGAAATCAAGAAAAAGTAAAAATAATAAGAAAAAAATAACTCTTGCTTTAGCGGCAGGAGTTGCTTTAACAAGTTTTTCAACACTATCTGTAAAAGCAGATGAACAGGTTGATGTAAAACCAACAGATAATACAGTAGCTGAAGAAAAACATCTACAAAATTCGCCTACAACATCTATCACTCAAGTTGAGGGTGTTGAAGTTTCAAATGGAACTGCTCTTGTAACAAAAACACCAACTGAAGAAGTTGTTGGACAAGCAAAAGGAATTAAAGATCAAGCTGACCGAGCTGTTGAAGCTCAAACTCCTGTTGTTGAAGGGGCTAAAAACCAAGAAGCTGCAACTTCTGAAACAGAAAGCTCTGCCAAACAAGCGCTTGAACAAGCTGAACAAAAGAAAGCTTCCGCAACTCCTGAAGCAATCGAAGGAACAAAAAATGCGATTGACGCTTCTAAGAAAGAGGTGACTACGCAAACAGAAAAAATTGATTCTTTGAAAGAACAACAACATCAAGTGCAAGAAAAGAAAAATACACAAGAAGCTGTTGTTAAAGATGCTACGGAAGCGACCAACAAACAAGCTGAAAAGGTTGCTGGTGCAGAAAAGAAAGTTCAGAACGCTCAAAATGTTTTGAATGGAACTGGCGCTGACAAGGTTATCAAAGAAGAAAAAGATGCCGAGAAAGACCGAGAAGCTAAAAAAGCTATCGTGAAAGATGCGAAGAAAGCTCTTGAACAATCACAAAATGCGGATGCCACGAAAGCTCGTAAATTGAGTGATGTAAAAGAACTTGAAGCAGGACAAAAGAATACTTTTGACCAAGCTACTGATACTCTTTCAAATGCAACACAAGCTCATAACGAAGCTACATCAAAACGTAATGTTGCTAAACAAAACAAGGACAACGCCCAAGCTGTTCTTGACGGAACTGGCACAACAGCTATCCTAGATGAGCGTAAAAACGCACAATCTGATTTAGCTACTAAAGAAGCAACTCTTCAAGACGCTACTAAAACTTTAGATAATGCTAAAAAGACTGATGCTAAAAAGGCAGAGGAAATTGCTGAGTTAGAAAAAGCGAAAGCGGATGCTGAAAAGCAAAGTGCTTCTACTGCTAAAACACTTCAAAATGCAACTGATGAAGCAAACGAAACTTCTTCTAAACTTGGTGTAGCCCAACAAAATAAGGACAACGCCCAAGCTGTTCTTGACGGAACTGGCACAAAAGCCATCTTTGATGAGCGTGACGATGCCGAGTCTAACTTAGCAACTAAAAAGTCAACATTTGAAGATGCTACTACAAACTTGGAACAAGCAAAACGTGCAGATGCTAAAAAAGCAGAGCAATTGGAACAAGCCACAACTAACTTAGAACAAGCGACTGCTACGCTGAAGCAAGCAGAAAGTAACTTGTCTGACGCTCAAACTGCCGCAAACCAAGCTTCTGATGACTTGAAGAAAAAGAAAAAAGCAGAAAAAACTGCTCAAGAAACTTTGGATGCTTCTAAAGGGAAAGTGGCTGGCGTTACAAATGAGCGTGACAATGCTAAGTCTGACTTAGCTAAAAAAGAAGCTAACCTTACAAGTGTTACGAAGAACTTCAATGATGCAAAAAGTGCAGATGCTAAAAAAACAGAACAACTTACTTTGTTAGACAGAGAGAAAACTCAAGCTGAGGCTGAAGAAGCTAAAACTGCAAATGCTTTGATCAAAGCCCAAGGTGGTGCAACTCAAGCTTCAATTAAACTTCAAAAAGCTACTAAAGATGAAAAAGATGCAAAAGATAGTCTTGCTTCATCTGAAAATCGTTTGCCAGGTGTTACAAATGAACGTGACAACGCTAAATCTGACTTGGCAACTAAGCAGTATGCGAAAGATGGTGCTGAACGTAAGTTGGCTGAAGCAAAAAATACAGATGCTAAAAAGCGCTCTGATATTCAAGATTTGAAGACTCTAAAAGGTCAACAAGAAAGCACCATTCGCTCAACAACTCAAGAGTTGTCTGATGCAACATCTGCCGCTAAAAGTGCTGAAAACGCTAAAAAAGAAGCAGATAAAACTGTTGATACGCTTGAAAAACAAATCTCTGCTATCAAGAACTTGACCATCCCTCAATTACCACAAAATGTCATTGCAGCTTACAAAACTTTCCTTAGTAACAAGTCGGATGCGAATAAACATGCTTTGAATAATGCTATTCAAGCATGGTACAAGGGAGGCAAGTATGATTTTGGAAGCCGTCAGTTTGAATGGTCTGACACCCTACAAACAACTGTTTTCAAAGGTTGGGAGAATAAAGATATTATTCTACCGATTGATAATTCAGTTGTGAATCTTGACAAACCAACAGATGAGCAGGTCAAAGCTTTAAGTCATTATTACGCTCTTCTTGCAAACAACCTCCAAGACCAAGTTTGGGGAACGCATAACTTTATCGTTACTAAAGAGTCTGTTCAAGGAATTAAAAACATTACTAAGAATTACGCCAACGAAAATAAACCATACGATACCGGGCATAGTCACCCAGCCTTAGAAAATGATGGCGTGGATAGTGTAAAATGGAACGGAGAAGTCCTTAATTACACAAATACATTAAGTAGCACATCTCCTTATGAAAAAGCTATTGATACTGAAAAAACTCGCAAAGCAACTATGTCTCAACTTTATCGTGAAGTTTATGATGCTGTTCTTGCATTTATGGTTCGAGATATTCATGCTAACTTTGGACATATGGAGGGAATGATTGGAGAAAATGCTCCTACTATTCCAAGTGCTGTTGGTGGTAATATTAGCTACACTAATAATAATGTTGGTCGTATGCACTTTGTTCAATTTGCTGGGAAAGACGCTCATACTGAGACAACTCTTAATTATGCAACTGGGGAACGCACTTCCGTATACATTGACGATTACTACGACAAGGGTATCGCAAAACCACTCCCAACTCCATTTGATACCAGCAAGATGGAACAAGACTTAGCACAAGCTAAGAAAACTCAAGTTTCTGCCATTGCCACTCACAACAACGCTCAACGTCGTTTGGCTTCTGCTAAAGATGCAGACGCTACTGCAACATCTAATCTTGCAACAACAACCAGTCGTCTCAATACCTTGCTTAATACACAAGACTTGACTCCTAATGCAGAGCGTGTTCTTGATAATGCTAAGTCAGAATTAAGCCAAGCTAAATTGCGTAATACAAACGCAAGCACTGCTTATGCAAATCTTTCAAAAGAGATTAACAACAAACGTGCAACTCACGAACAGGCAAAAGATGCCTTGTCTAAAGCAACTATTGCAAATACGGTTGCTCAAAAGACTCTTGCAGAAGCGACTACTTCACATAACAATGCTGTTGATAAGCTAAATAGCATTAAGGATACCATCAAACGTACTAAAGCAATTAAAGACTTAACTCCTGAAGCTCAAGCTAAGTTTGATACTGCAAAAGCAGAACACCAAACTGCCAAAACACGATATGAGAAAGCTGAGAAAGCTTTGGTTGACCTTAATAACGAGATCAACACAAATAGCAACAATCTTGCACAAGCTAAGTCAGAACTGAGTCAAGCTGAAAAAGCTGATAAAACTGCAAAATCTAATCTTGCACAAGCAATTTCTGCTAAGAACAATGCTTCAAAAGCCTTAGAACAAGCTAAGGATGCTCTAGCTAAAGTAAAAGCAATTAAAGACTTGACTCCTGAAGCTCAAGCTACATTTGATCAAGCAGAACTAGCCTACAATACAGCTAAAACTCGTTTGGAAAATGCGGAAACTGCCGTCAACAACCTAAACGCTGATCTTGCAGTGAAACGTCAAGCTTTGGCAGATGCTATTCAAGCACTTAAAGAATCTGAGAAAGCTAACACTACTGCTCAAACTAAGAAAACTGATGCAGAAACTGCGCATGCTAAAGCAACAAGTACGCTTTCAAATATCCAAAAAGCTCTTGCTTCACTCCTTGCAATTAAGGATTTGACACCTGATGCTCAAGCAAAATTTGACCAAGCAACATTAGAGTACAAGGCTGCTCAAACTCGCTTGGAAAATGCGGAAACAGCCGTTAATAACCTGAACGCAGGATTGCAAGAAAAACGCCAAGCTTTGGCAGATGCTATTCAAGCACTTAAAGAAGCTGAAACTCTTGCGAAAGCTACACAAGCTGAACTTGAAGTTGCTCAAGTAACTTATCAAAAAGCTGATGATGAGCTTACAGCCACTCGCAAAGTGATTGCGACACTAGAAGCAACTAAGGACTTAACTCCTGATGCCCAAAAGGCTTATGACCAAGCTCTTGAAACTGAAAAACTTGCAGAGAAACGCTTGGCAGATGCTAAAGTAGCTGTTGAGAACCTAACTGCTGATGTCAAGACTAAACAAGAAGCTTTGGACAATGCGCAAGCTGAACTTGCACAAGAAGAGAAAGTTCTTGAAGAACTCAAAGCAAAACAAGCCGAAGAGGAAAAAGTTCTAGCAACTATTCAAGCTCAACTAGACAACTTGAAAGCTCAAGAAAAAGCTGTTCGTGAGAAGATTGCTAAAATCGAAGATAGCATCAAAGAGATGGAAGGTCTTCTTGATAGCCTCATCCACGCTTCTGAAAACTACGAAGTCGCAAAAGAAGCTTATGAACAAGCTCTTGAGGCTCACCGCCTAGCTCTTCAAACTCTTGAAGCAGAACAAGCTAAACTAAACACTCTCCTCCAAAACCAATTGGATGCCAAAGCTCAGTATGAAGCTGTTCTACTTGCATATCAGAAGGCGTATAATAAACCTCAAGAATCATTGAACCATAGACATGATTCTAAGGTTGAGAATCTAGATCATAAACTGGTAACAGACAAACTTAGAACTGCTCAAAGTAATCCAGCTTATATCTATGTTGGAAATAAACCTAGATATGGTGTCAATACGACTTTACCAAATACAGGTTCAGAGAATAGTTTATTCTTGATTGGCTTAGGAACCATGATTATGGGATTGTTTACAACAAAATTACGTAGAAAAAGTGAATAAATGTAGTAGTAAAATATAAACAGATAATAAGGCTGGAGATAAATATTAAATAGTATTTAAACTTCAGCCTTTTAATTTAATAATAAAAATAGGAGTATACGATGGATAAAGAGCAATGGATTGAAATATTTACAGAAATTAATGGCCGTATACCAACAGAAGAAGAGATTCAAGCTGGAATTCGGGCAGGAGAAATTACAGAGTCAGAAAAAGCAAATGATTCTTTTGAATCTACACAATTTGACTCTCAAACAAGAAATAATGAAGATATATTGCAAAAAGCTGAAGATTCACAAGATGAGCAAGGGTTCAGTAGTGACTCTGTTTTTTGTAGTTCATGTGGAACAAGGAATTCTGTTAATGATATACGATGCACGAATTGTGAAAAAGTTTTAAAACAGAAAAATGACAACGTTTTTAACTCTACACTTAAAAATAATAGTTTATTTAGATATATAAAATATTGTTTTGATACTCAAAGATGGGGTATTCTAACTTATTTCGTTATAATAGTATTTATTGAAACAATCGCAAGTACTGGAATACTTGGACTAGTAGCAGTATTGTTTTCGGTATTTTTCTTATCAAACACTGGTCAATCATTAATTTGTTGGATAGTCGGAGCAAAAAAAATAGAACGAGCAGACTATAAAGAAATAGTTGAACAACCTATAAACGAGATTATTAAAAAAGCGAGACAGATGGGATTAAACTTACCAGAAGATATTGAGATTCGTATCATTCATAATGAGGTTCCAGGAGCTTATGCTATAGGTATGAACAAAATCATCGTTACTGATAGCTTAATGGAAAATCCATATTTTTTAGAACCCAAAATCATGTTTGAGCTGCATCGAATCCATAATATGGCTCCAAATCTATTACCTGTGGTAGTGGGCTCAAATATTTTTTTAATTTTTGTTTTCTTAATTTTAGTAATAACAACACTATTCGGAGGTTTTAGAAAAAATTATGGAGACAGCAGAAACTCATTTTGGACAGGAAGCTCGGAAGCAAAAGAGGGAGCTATTCTATTTTATGGTTCTTTACTATTAATAATGGCTTTAACAAGTTTCTTTTACATGTTTGTGAAATCAATTGTAAAACGCGATGTACTTCTTTCGGATCAATATATGGCTTCTATAGGCCTTGGTGAAGCTCATTGTCTATATTTAGATACTTTATCAGAGATTGATGATTCAATAGCTAAACGTATATGTTCTTTAGGTTATCCTAATAAAGATAAGCGAATTAGTATTCTGCAAGAGAATTATAATGTAAGATATACAGGGGTGTGAGGTTATGAATAAAGAAGAATGGCTATCTCAGTTTGAAGAGAAATACAATAGAAAACCAAGTCCAGCAGAGTTTATTGAAGCAAAGAAGAATAATGAGTTTAATGTAGGAAATAGTAAAGATATAGAGGATAATAATGTCAAAGCTTCTTCCATATCAGTGGAAGAACTAGATAGTGAGATAAAGTTATCCGAAACTTATCTGGATAAAAAAGATTTAGAGAAAACTGATTCTGAAAATATCACTGTTAACGAGGAATATGTGCAAGAACATAAAAAAGTAATAGAAGAAGATAAGATTTTTTGTGTCAAATGTGGTAAACCGAATTTCAGAACGAGCGATTACTGTGTTTCTTGTGGTTCTAGAGTTAATAATTCTAGCACTATGAATTCTTTTATATCTGATGTTTCAGAAAAGTTCTTTACAGTTAGTTCTAAAGCTGGGAAAAAGACCAAGGAATTAACTAAATCGTTACAAGCAAATACACAGATTTATACAGAGAATAAGAAACGTGAAAAACTTCTCCTGGCATTAGGCAATGCATATTACAATAGTAGAGAAACTAGGTTGGATGATCCTTTTGCAGAACTAATTGAAGAAATACATAAAATTGATATTTCTATAGAACAATTGAGAAATTTCTAATAAAGAGAAAGATTAACAGAATGAAAATTTTTTTGAAGATGTTCATAACCTTTTTGAGCATATTCTTTGCTATCAATATTTCTAATGTATACGCGGACGAAACTGGCCCTGTGGTAGTGCAAGCAATTGTTCAAGAAAATTATACTCAAGAGATTACGGTACTTTTAGTAAAACCAGATACTGAAGAAGTTGTAAAGACTCTAAAAATCAATAAAGATAATAATTGGGTTCAAGAGACTAATGTTCCACTAGGCGAATATAAAATGAGAGTATACGGTGAAGGCTTAGTTGCTAGATCAATAACACAACTTAAGGCAACATATATGGTTAAAAAAGTTATAAAGAATCCTTCAGTACATGAGAAACCTTGTTTTGTTGTTATAGAGGGAGATAAAAAATTTATATCTACTTACTATGGTCTAGTTGATTTTCAGAGAAAAGACGGAAGCTATTTAAAGGGGAATTATACTAATGATGAACTGGATAAGTTTTACCAGGAAGCTATAGGCACTCAGACTGGTATGTTCGGTTCCAACAAAGAAAATACTATTACTACAGTACTAGAAACTACAGAAAATATAACAAATAAAGAAACGGACCCAAAAGAGAGTAAGGCAGATTTAGAGGAAATTGATAAAACTGAAGAACATGATTATAGTAACAAAAAACTATCCAATGAAATTAAAATCATTATTTCTATATTTTCAATCGTTTTGTTATCTGTAGTTGTTATTATCAAATTTCTAAAAAAGAATAAAAATACTTAAGTTTTTCCTTTAAATAGGTATTATATAAGAGATTTCTTAAAGTATTGTATTATGTTTATATGAACCATTTTGTTTGAAATAAAAAGTTCTATAATTTCTACATTTAATTTATCAAGTGTAGAAGTTATAGAACTATTTTTTTACGATAAAAATATAATAATGTTTAAAAAAGTTACTTAGTTTGCTTGTGCGATTAACTTATAAGCATAGGACTTTTGAAATTCTTCTGGTCGATTGTGTCCGAGAGCACGTGATACAATTAAACAAGCCTTTCGATCAAGGACAACACCTTTTAATTCGCCTCGTAGATAAATTTTTTCTTTTTTATCTTTGATGTCTTTGGGATCTCTCGCGACAAGAAGATAAAGACGTTTTGCGTATTCTGCACGATATTTATGAGGTTTTAAAGCAGTTGGAACTTGAAACACACGCTTTTTACCAGCTAGTTTAAATTCTTCAACAAGCCTTTCTAATTCTTCTTTGTCTCGCGTAATAATCGGAATCCATCGGTCTCGTGCTCCTTTTGATTTATGCTTTTTACCAATGATTTTAAGATAGTATCGACCATCTTCACGTTGATGTAGAGAATCACCTGTAATAGCTTTTAATTCATTTTTACGTAACCCAGTGGCAGATACGATTGAGAACCAGCGATTATTTGTTTCTTCAGACATCCTGTCGTCATTAGACTTCAAACGATTATTCTTTTTGTCGGCTCTATATCGAATATCCGTTGCAACAAAAGTAGTGGAAGATACACCTAAAACTTTGGCTAATGCTGCTTTATAGGTTGACTGGGTTGGAGCAGAAAGCCCTAATTTCTTACAATGTTCTAAGTATTGATTCACTAAGTCAATCCATCCCTCAATATCGTTAGATTTATCAAGAGCTTCTAAATCTTCGGCAGTAGTTATTGAGGCAACAAAGGAAGCAAATCTGCTCCAGGAACCAGCGTAGTTATGAAGAGTTCGGTCGGTATGGATTAAATGAATGTCCTCTCCCGTTTTTTTGGATTCATTTCGCTTGATACCCTTTCCTTTTTTAAAGCGCGTGACTAGATTAGTCAATCCTTTTGATTGGACGAATTGTTTCCGACCCTCAAAAGTTGTTAGAGAATTCATCTGTTGTTTCTTAGCTTTCTCTTTAGCTTTTCGTCGTTCAGCACGACTACGTTTCTTCTTTGCCATAGTTCTTTCCTTTCTATTGTAGATTGTCCACTTTTAAAGAAGATCTTAAGAAAATTCTTAAGTTTTTTTTTAATTCAAGTTGAAGTAGTGCAGTGACTTAAGCTTATATTCACTGATGTAGTATCTTCCCTTTGCTGAGGGCGCTTCTTAATTGATGGCTAAGAAGATAACCAAGTCATTTTACAACATGACAAGTTGACTCAATTCAAATAAGATGTAGAGTTCCATCTTACAGATAAAATCTGTTGTTCTTTCTTGTTAAAAATTTTCAGTTTTAAATGCTCTGAATTTGGCGACTGAGTTAAGCTAGTTTTTTGTATTCTATTTTTAGACTTTTGTTATTTACTTTCGTTTCTCTACTTTTATTGTTTACTTTGTTTCGATCAAAAAACTTTTTTAAAACTGCTGTTGACATTACTTTTATTATCTATACATTTATATTTTTTTAGTAAATAAAATACAAAACTGGTTCTTTCCTAACCCAGCTAAAACCTGCTGTTTCCACGATAGCTACCTCCTTTTAAAACATAAAAACGTAGCTATATTAGTTACGTCTCTACTCAATCAATTATTTCTATAATATTAGTATGCCACAAAAAACAAAACAAAAAAATTAGGATAAGATTATTTTACGTTATTCACTTTTACATGGTACTGTGTGTTTAGCGTGACTTACACATACGTTTCTGTCAACGCTAAACACACAGAAAAATCAGAATCGTAAAAAATTAGAAATGAGAGAAAGAGGATAAGTACAAAAAAATTCAATAAGTGAAACAATGCGTTTTTCGTTTTTTAAAATATTTTATTTTTATAATTTGGAAAAAATGGCATACTATAATTATGATAATACTTAAGGAGGAAACCACTATGTTTCTAAAATATTATTCACT
Organism: Streptococcus sp. IMAU 99161; assembly: GCF_014435245.1. Lineage (NCBI taxonomy): Bacteria > Bacillati > Bacillota > Bacilli > Lactobacillales > Streptococcaceae > Streptococcus > Streptococcus sp. IMAU 99161. Next base: position 68,464 of record NZ_JAAPAW010000038.1, read on the forward strand.
CATGAATTATATTCTCTATAAAAATCGCAGAGAATTCGAAAACTCATTTGATTGCTACCCCAAAAAGACAGTGTATGAGTTCTATATTAGGGAGTCTACAGGAGGAATGAAAATTAGACAAAAAGAACATAATGCAATTCATGTTAGCCTATTTTCTAATAATGGGAGTTATATTACACTTTACTTAAGGAATTTTACGCCAGAAGATTTGGTGGCTGTGATGAATTCATTAATCAAGCAGAAGAAAGAACTTGGATATGAGCGGTTGATTTGCTTGTTATCAGAGCTCAAAAATGATGAACGCTTAAGTTTATTGATGAAGTTATCCAAAATGAAATAAACATACTGGGACGAGTATCTCAGTGTGTTTTTGTGGTAAATTTGTCTTTAAAATAGATAAGATAGATTATTTGATAAAGCCATTGTATTAGATGATTGGTTTGCCAACAATATAACAGATGAATTATTTCATTCAGCTAGAATTGGATAAAAACGCACCAAAATTGGTGCGTTTTTATTTTTTGTGCTATAATAGAAATAAATAAAAGGAGGAGTTACATGATTGGAGAAAATATAAAAACGTTACGTAAAACACATAAATTAACGCAGCCTGAGTTTGCAAAGATTGTTGGTGTTTCTAGAAATAGTCTGAGTCGTTATGAAAATGGGACAAGTCGAGTTTCGACAGAATTAATAGATCGTATCTGCAAGAAATTTAATGTTTCGTATGTCGATATCGTGGGGGAGGAAAAAATGCTCACACCAGTAGAAGATTATCAATTAACTCTAAAAATTGAAGTGATTAAAGAACGAGGGGCGAATATCTTAGCGCAACTTTATCAATTTCAAGATGAACAAGGAATTGAATTTGATGATACTTCTAATCCTTGGGTTCTAATGAGTGATGATTTGTCTGATTTACTGAACACGAAGATTTATCTTGTGGGGACTTTTGATGAAGTAGAGCGATATAATGGTTATTTGGATGGCATTGAACGGATGCTAGAACAAGCTGCTCATCTGGTGGTGGCTTAATGAAACTAGAAGAATTTAGTCAAGATGATTTTGAACGAGCATCCAGACGACTCGTTCGTTCTTTAACTCGTGGTAAAACAACTTCGTCTCAGCCCAAGGCTATCTTGCTAGGTGGACAGAGTGGTGCTGGGAAAACAACGATTCATCGTATTAAACAAAGGGAATTTCAAGGTAATATCATTATCATTGATGGAGATAGTTATCGCTCTTTTCATCCGAACTACCTTGGCCTACAGGAAAAGTATGGCAAAGATAGTGTGGATTATACCAAAGTATTCGCGGGACAAATGGTTGAATATCTTGTAGATGAGTTGAGTAAAAAAGGTTATCATTTGTTAATCGAGGGTACCTTGAGAACAACAGAAGTTCCTAGAAAAACGGCACAATTATTGATAACTAAAGGATATCAAGTCTCACTTGCACTGATTGCGACCAAGCCAGAATTGTCCTATCTCAGTACATTGATACGTTATGAAGAGCTCTATGCTATAGATCCTCGTCAAGCTAGAGCAACTCCCAAAGCACACCATGATGGAATTGTAGAACATTTGGTTGATAACTTACGGGAATTAGAAAAAGATCAGCTCTTTGAACACATTCAAATTTACCAAAGAGATCAATCGTGTGTTTATGATTCGCAAGTAGACGAAACCTCAGGAGCAGAGGTTTTACAAGAATGCCTCTTTGGAAAATGGAGTAAGGTGGAGGAAGAGATGTTGAAAATGGGACAGGAACGGTTGAGAGAGTTAAGTATGAGAACCTCAAAATAGGAGAGAATTTTTATGTATTTAAAAAGTTTATCAATAAAAAATTATAGAAAATATGGCGAAGAGGTTCAGGTAATTAACTTCGCTCATAGCAAATGGCCAGAAATTCCAGGAGATGAAGATGAACTAGAGAAAATAAATATAACAGAAGAGTATATATCAAAAAGTTCGTCATTAATTGTAGGTAAAAATAATTCTGGTAAAAGTACAATTGTCAAATTATTGAATACACTACAAAATAGTAAATCAGGAAGTCGTAGTGTTTTTAAACATACCGATTTTAATTTAAAAATATTATCAGATTGGTATCATGAAAATATTGACAATAAATCTGAAGAAGAGATAAAAAGTATTGATAGATCTCATTTTCCTAAACTAGAGTTTCAGTTGATATTAGGAATTGATGATGGAAATGATTTGATTTCAAGTTTTGAGGATATATTAATTTTAAGTGGTATAGAGACAGTTGAAACTCATGAAAATCAAGAGATCGCTGAAGTGACTATCGATGTTAAGTATGAAGTTGTGGATGAAGTGGCATTTTTAGAAGATCTGGTTAAAATTAAGACTAGCTATTTTAATGATAGTCGACAGTACGATGAACTATATAAAAAAGAACTTCAATATCGACAATTTTTAGCTTTATTTAGCAGTAATTACTTTGTATTAAATTTTTATCCTATAGGAAGAGAGGAGCCAGCTAAAGAGTTTTCTCTATCTTCATTGTTAAAGGTGGATACAATAGAAGCGAATACGGTTAAAAATGACAAGACACTTTCGCAAGCTTACAATAAAATAGTTTCAACTTATATAAAAAATAATGATATTGAAGAGATTAATAGTTTGGTTGGTGGTATTAATTATCAAGTAAAGGGGATGGTTGATGCCAATATAAAGGATATTCTTCAAAGCGCCGTGTCTAGTATTGAATCAACTAAGAATCTAAAGATGAATTTACATCCAGATGTAACTTTAGAGAAAATTTTTGCAAATAGTATTATTTATGAGTACCAAGAGGGAAATAACAACATACCTGAGAGCCAGTTTGGTATGGGGTATACAAATTTGATGGTAATTATCGCAAAGATTGTTGATTATGTTGAGCTATACAGTGAGAAAGATATTAATGGTTCAGTAAATATTCTTTGTATTGAAGAACCAGAGTCATTTATGCATCCACAGATGCAAGAATTATTTATAAAAAATATTTCAAAAGCAATTGCGACATTACTAGGTAAAAAACAACAACTAGATACCTTTCAAATTATCATCACAACTCACTCAACCCATATTTTAAACAGTAAGATTCAATCAGGAAACACTCTAAATAATATTAGTTATCTAGGTCAAGCAGATGTAAATAATATTATAAAAAACATAAGTGATGATGCAATAGTATCTGGTAGAGATATTGACAATAAAGCTTATGAATATATCAAGAAATATTTAAGGTTAGAGGTATCAGATATTTTCTTTGCTGATGCAGTCATTTTAGTTGAGGGTGTTTCAGAAGAAACCTATTTAAGATATGAAATTGATAAACATCCAATATTGAAAAATCATCATATTAAAGTTTATAGAATTGATGGAGCGTATGCTCACCAGTTTATTAGTTTATTAGATTTGTTAGAAATTAAAACTGTTATTTTTACAGATTTGGATTTGAAAAGAAAAGAGCAAGATGAAGAGGGTAAAAAGATTGATATCCTTTCATACAATATTAATGATTTAAATATTCAATATGCAAATTCAACAGAGTGTTTGACTACAAATAGTACTCTACAATATTTTATAAAAAAAGAACTAAATGATGAAAATGCAAAATATGACAAAATTAATCCAAAGTTAATTGAAATGCTTACTGATAAAGATGAATTAGTTATTATTTGTGAAAATATTTCAATGTATTCTCAGGGCAAAATAAATGGATATTACGCGACTAGTTTTGAGGAGGCAATTGTTTTAACAAATTCAATAAATGAAGATAGAAATAAATACAAGAAATCTTTGATTAAACTTTTACAAAAAGTTCACCCAAAAATGGAATATTTTGAAGATATTGATGAAAATTCAGAATTAGCCGATAAATCCTATATGTATCAAGTAAAATTATCTGATGGAAAATCAAAGTTTTCTACTGGAATTGTATACTTATCAGTAACTGATGAGGATTTTAGTCTCAAACAACCTCAATATATTGAATCAGGTTTGAACTCACTTTGTGATTATTTTGAGGAGTAAATAATGACATATACAATTAGTCCAGAAAATAGACAAATAGAGTTAGACATTCAGAAAGATATTAATGAATGTTTAGATAACTTTGAGAGCTTTTGTTTTGATGCCGGTGCTGGAGCAGGGAAAACCTATGCATTACAAAAGTCAATTGAACATATTTTGAAGACGGAGGGAGAAAATTTAAAATTACGAAATCAAAAAATCTTATGTATCACTTACACTAATGCCGCAAAAGATGAGATTCTTAGTCGGCTTGGTAAAAATTCTGCTATACTGGTCTCTACAATCCATGAATTTCTATGGGGATTTATTTCTATTCAGCAAGAGTTACTGACTATAGAACATAAGAATAAGATAATTGATGAACTCCATACTATTGATCATAAAATAAATGAAAATTCTCTTTCTAACAGTGTTAATCTAGTTGATTTTAAAAATACGATTAATGATGATAAATTTATGAAAATTTTCTACAATACACCTAGTTCTCCTGCAGAGAATTTTAAAGCTATTATAAGAAAGCATGATGAATACTTTTCTCCCTATTTAAGTAATGTTAGTAAGTTTAGCAGTTTAGTTAAGGATATTAATAAAAAGTATAAACTCGAAATAACATTAAAGGAAATTGAAGATAAAGAATCTAAAAAAATTATTTATAATCCAGTTCAAAACCGTGATAAACTTGAAAATTATGTCATTAGTCATGATACATTATTACTTTATTGTAAAAATATAATTACTAATCAAGATATATTAAAGAGATTATTTTCAGATAGATATCCATATATCTTAATTGATGAGTACCAAGATACAGATGAAAAAGTTGTTGCTATTATTGATAGTATAAGGGAATATTCAAATTCTAGGAAAAAGTTAGTAGTAGGTTTTTTTGGTGATTCCTTACAAAATATTTATGGTTCAGGTATAGGTGTCCTGCCAAATAAAGAAAAATATAAGAGTATTGAAAAAGTTTTTAATCGCCGTTCTTCTAAGCAAATAGTAGAGTTAATTGAAAAAATTAGGAATGACGATTTTGGTCAGCAGTCTATATATACTGATTTTGATAATGGATCTTATAATTTTTATATCTCAGGTGATGATTTTAATATAGATGCTTTTTTACAGGAAAAACACCTGATTAATAATACGGCTTGTCTTCTTATGAAAAATGACGATATTTCCAAAGCAAGAGGATTTGATGAAATATTATCAGTATTGAAAAAGTTCCCTCGATTTAGTGGTGCGAACTTTGAGAATGTGTCTAATGAATTTTTACAGAAAAATTTACAGCATATGGGATGGTTTTTGAGAGAGATTTTAACTTTCATAGACTTTATTCAAAGGGCAGGGGATGATAATTCAACTGTCAGGGAGATTGTTCAGTTCGCAACTCCGCATAAATCAACACTAACATTTGCAGAGATGAAACAGTTTATTAATAGTTTGAGAGAGCTTAACTTATCAACATTGATAATTGATAAATGTATTGATGAAATTGCTAATATACAGGAACCAATCTCAGGTAATGCTATTCTAAAAAAAATATTCTTGATAGATGATACCGCCGAGAACATTTTGTTAAATATAAAGAATCGTGCTTATGATTATTTTTACTATTCTCAAGATTCGGAGGAATCAGAAAGAGAAATGACAGTTGTTGATGAATTTTTTAATCTAGATATTTCTCAATTTATCAAGTGGTATAATTATATTTTTGATGATTTAAAAAATGAAGGAATTAGCTATTACACATTGCATGGTTCAAAGGGGCTAGAATTTGATAATGTAGTTGTTGTGCTACAAGATAAATTTGCAAAAAAAGAAAATTATTGTAAGTATTTTTTTGAAAAGTATAATACTTCAATTGATTCTGATTCACAATTTCAAGAAGTTCGCAATCTTTTATACGTTGCTTTTTCAAGAGCCAAGAAAAATCTTCATGTAATTTATAAAAATAATACTCCAGAAAATTTATTAGCGAATATAAAGGATATTTTTCAAGAAATTCACAATTTAAATTCATATTAGACATATGTTTATGAAGTTCTACTCTTTCATTTTTTATGTAAGTAGAAAATTTAAGTTGGACTATACTTGTAAAGTAATTCTAGCTGATTCCTAGATAAGATTATATCATCAAACTGATTTTGAAAAAATATAAATATAAGATGTACAAAACAACAATTTAAATGGTGTGAACTTTTCGGTAAAATCTAGCTCAATTCGTGTATTTTTAGTGTAAAATTCACACCATTCAAATGAAATTTATTCAAATTAGATGAAATTCTGTTTTCTGTAAATATGGGAAAACATTGATTTTAAGCGGATATTGAAACTTATTCAAATAAAAGTGTTTCCAACCAGGTCTTAAGAAAGCTCGTAAAGCTAGCCAGTTCTCTAAACGTTAATTCGTTGCTGGACAGCAGAATACAAACGAAAACACTTTGCATCTTGCAAGGTGTTTTTTCTGGCTCTTTGTCAACTGTAGTGGGTTGATGAAAAGTTATAACCTGGAGAGAACCAAATTGGTTCTCTCCTTTTTGAT
>NZ_JAAPAW010000001.1:0-15127 GCF_014435245.1 Streptococcus sp. IMAU 99161
GACATACGAAAACTCCCCTTATCGTTTCTAGTGAATTTTTGTTTTTTCACTGTCCACTATAAGGGGAGTATATCAAATCGGTCATTCGTTAGAATTCGATTTGGTCGTCCCACCTCCGCACAGTTGAGTAGGGCTGTAAAAGCTGATGAAATCAGCGTAGTAGAGGCCACTCAACCACTGCGCCTTGCTCGACAACCCAAAGACAATTGAGAGGCTAGGATTTCTGTCCCACCCTCTTTTTTACTTCTCAAAAACTACCTCTTGATGGGCAAAACGTGCCACTTACTGAAAAGCCCTTGTTTTGTTTGTGCCAGCTGTTATAATGGTACTATCAAAACCTTGGGAAAGGAGTTTTATGAAAGTTAGAATCGAATTGGATCCATCTATGGACGAGCCTGAGATCTTGATTCGAGCTCCGCGCTTGACCCCGGAGTTGACCCAGCTGCAAGAGAGAATCCTCGAACAAAAAGTCGCTCCATTAGCCTTCTACAAGGATCGAAGTGAGTATTTTCTAGATGTGGCATCGATCCTCTTTTTTGAGACGGATGGGGAGAAGATTTTTGGGCACACCAAGGACGAGGCCTATGAGGTCAAGCAGAAGCTCTATGAGTTGGAGGAGTTGCTTCCCATCGCCTTTTGTCGGATTTCCAAATCCACCATTGTCAACGCCAAGCAGATCTACTCGTTAGAGAAGTCTTTTTCAGGGACCAGCACGGTCAATTTCTACCAGACCCATAAACAGGTCCACGTATCTAGACGCTACTATCAACTCTTAAAAGAACGACTAAATGAAATGAGGTAATATCATGAGAAAAAAATTAATTGGGGTATTCTTAATCCTTTTAGCAGCCTTGGTGCTCTTACAGGGCTATTTTGTAAAATGGGAAATCAGCATTTGGACCTTGGCTTGGGTCACCTTGCTTGCAGTCCTATCCCTCTCTAGTTTTTTGAAACGCCACTTTGCTTGGGGCTTTATCTATGGACTTTTAGCTCTCTTTTGTCTCAATGGGCAATACCATTTCCTTCCGGTATCCAATTCGGTGGTCATCCTTTCTTCCATACTAGCTGTGATTGGGCTCAACATTTTGTTCAAACCCTCTAAGAAAACAAAAGACCGTCTAGCTTCCTATTCTGCTGGGTCCATGAGTAAGTCTGATGGTAATGACATTGATGTCACTTTTTCAACAGTGACAAAATATCTCAATGACCAACACTTTACCCACGGAAGTGCAGATGTAAGTATGGGAGAAGCTTCGGTTTATTTTGATAATTGCCGGATTGAGGGTCCTTCTGCTCAGTTTGTTGTCGATGTTTCCCTTGGGAGTCTGAGCCTCTATGTACCAAGTGATTGGCGTGTCCATGTTAATGTGGATAATTCCCTATCAGCGATCCAACATCAGGAAAATCCAAGTACTCTCACTAGCAAGGATTTCTACATTACGGGCGATGTTTCCTTAGGAAATCTAGAAATTATCTATGTAGGAGCGAATTCGTTTTCTTAAGTCTGAAATGAAAAACTTTGGCCAAAAGCTTGCCAAGAGAGATTTTTTTTGGTAATATAGTACGGTATGTGGTGCTAGCACATCCGTTATATTAGATCTAATAGGAGGAAACACAGAAATGGCTAAAGTATGTTATTTCACAGGTCGTAAGACTGTATCAGGTAACAACCGTTCACACGCTATGAACCAAACAAAACGTGCCGTAAAACCAAACCTTCAAAAAGTAACTGTCCTTATCGATGGTAAACCTAAAAAAGTTTGGGCTTCAGCTCGTGCATTGAAATCTGGTAAAGTAGAACGCGTTTAATAAAGAAGGAAGGCTGGGCATAAAGTGTTCAGCCTTCGCTTTTTGATAGGAATAGTAGTATGACGCAGTGGTTGATTGGAACTACTCATGTTTGAAACATTCGTACTTCCTAATCAACTGTGCGGGGGTGGAAATACGGACTCTTTTGAACGAATCGGAGTCCTTTCCCACTCCCTTTTCTTTTTCTCTAGAGACAGCTGTCACAGCGGGAGAAGAATAGTCCCTACCCTTTTACAGTTGACCTCTTTTATGGTAAAATAGAATATAAAATACTTTTGAGGTAGAAATGATGACAGTAAAAATCAATACAAAGGACGGTCAAATTGAATTGACTGATGAGGTTATCGCAACTGTTGTAGGCGGTGCCGCTACTGAGATCTTTGGTGTGGTCGGAATGGCCAGCAAAAATGCGATCAAAGATAATTTTCAAGCCCTCTTAGGGAAAGAAAACTTTTCCAAAGGTGTTGTTGTCAAAACAACAGAAGCAGGTGCTATCGCAGTTGATGTTTACACTGTTTTGAGCTATGGAACAAAGATTAGCGAAGTCTCAAAAAATATTCAAGAACGTGTGAAATTTAGTTTGGAAAATCAACTTGGAATCACTACGGATACAGTGAATGTCTATATTCAAAATATCAAAATTGTGGGAGAATAATCGTGGCTAATATTACTACAAGTTTATTTCAAGAAATGGTCCAAGCGGGGGCTACGCGCTTAAATAAACAAGCGGAATATGTAAACTCTTTGAACGTCTTTCCTGTACCAGACGGGGACACAGGGACCAATATGGGAATGACCATCGAAAATGGGGCCAAAGAAGTATCTGACCGTTCTGCTTCAACTGTTGGAGAAGCTGCAGGGATCTTTGCGAAAGGCCTCTTGATGGGAGCACGTGGGAACTCAGGGGTCATCACCTCTCAGTTGTTCCGTGGCTTTTCTCAAAGCGTCAAAGACAAGGATGAATTGGACGGAGCGGCTCTTGCGGCAGCCTTCCAGTCTGGTGTTGAAGTAGCCTATAAAGCCGTTATGAAGCCAGTTGAAGGAACTATTTTGACAGTTTCTCGTGGAGCAGCTATTGGTGCCAAGAAAAAAGCAGAATCTACCAATGATGCGGTAGAAGTTATGCGTGCGGCTCTTGAAGGTGCGAAAACAGCTCTTGCCAAGACCCCAGATATGTTGCCAGTCTTGAAAGAAGTTGGTGTCGTGGACTCTGGTGGTCAAGGTTTGGTCTTCATCTATGAAGGTTTCTTGTCAGCTCTTACAGGCGAATACAGTGCTTCTGAGGACTTTGTGGCCACTCCTGCAAATATGAGTGAAATGATCAATGCGGAGCACCATAAGTCAGTTGCTGGACATGTGGCAACAGAAGACATCAAGTTTGGTTACTGTACAGAAATCATGGTTGCCTTGAAACAAGGCCCAACTTACGTTAAAGACTTTGATTATGATGAATTCCGTAACTATTTGAACAATCTTGGGGATTCCTTATTAGTGGTGAATGACGATGAGATTGTCAAAGTTCACGTCCATACAGAAGATCCAGGTCTTGTCATGCAAGAAGGTCTTAAATACGGAAGCTTGGTCAAAGTAAAAGTCGACAACATGCGTAACCAACACGAAGCGCAAGTTGAAAAAGAAGAGCGTCAAGCCAAACCAGTTGAAGAAAAAGAATATGCGATTATTGCTGTTGCAGCAGGTGATGGCTTAGCAGATATTTTCAAGGCACAGGGCGTAGACTACATCATCTCAGGTGGTCAAACCATGAACCCATCAACGGAAGATTTCGTCAAAGCTGTTGAAGGCTTGAATGCACGCAACATCATTATCTTGCCAAACAACAAAAACATCTTGATGGCTGCTCAATCTGCAGCAGAAGTGATTGATCAACCTGCAGCAGTTGTAGAGACCAAGACAATTCCTCAAGGATTAACCAGTCTTCTTGCCTTTGATGAAAGTAAGTCTATCGAAGAAAACTATGAACGCATGAGCGCTGTATTGGCGGATGTTGTTTCTGGTAGCGTAACGACTGCTGTTCGGGATACCACTATTGATGGTCTTGAAATCCACGAAAATGATAACCTCGGTATGGTAGATGGTAAGATTGTCGTTTCAAATCCAGACATGATGGAAACCTTGGAAGAAACCTTCGCTCACATGTTGGACGAAGACAGTGAAATTGTGACCATCTATGTTGGTAAAGAGGGGAGTGAGGAAGTGGCAAACGAATTGGCCCAAAGCCTCGCAGAAAAATACGAAGACGTAGAAGTGGAAATCCACCAAGGTGGCCAACCCGTTTACCCATACTTGTTTAGTGTAGAATAAATGAACAGAAGGTTCCGAAAGGGACCTTTTTATGTGCATAAATGTTTGTCTAAAACAGAGTTTTCAATGAAGAGAATCCCTGCGGATGATACTTCTTCCTGCATTTGATGAGGGAAGAGAACATGGATTTAAAGCAAAACGAAGGTTGAAAGTGGGAGAAAAGTATGTGAATTTTTTTAAAAAATGAAAAGGTTGAAATGAGTGGAAAAAGGTTTGAGTGATGGAGTTTTTAGACAAGAAAGACGCGATATGTTATACTGGTATTAGTATGTGAAAGGAGAGTTATAAAAATGAAGAAATTTTTTGTAACCCTTGGGCTAGCCATTTTGGTATTGACTGGTTGTTCGCAATCCCAAACAAAGAAAACTACAGCCGCTAGCTCATCTAGCAGTTCCACTGTTAAAAAAGAAGTAAAAAATGAAGAAAAAACCACAACCTTAGTAGGAGATATCCATGGGACCAAGCACCGCGATATCATTCACTCAAAAGGAGATAAGGTTGAAAACCTTCGCATTGAAGTAACCGCAGACCTACCTCAACAGCTCGGAGCAATTGCGGCAGAAAAGTCTCCAGAAGAGCTGACAGCTGCTATTCAGGCTTTGCTAGAGCAAAATGAGGACTATAAAAAGCTGAAAACAGTTCCAGGTTTTAGTTTGGAGTATAGTGTCACACCAGAGAAGAAATTGCTCTCAACTAGTGTGATTGACCTCAACAAAATTGATGCTAAATCTCTCGAGCAAATTTCCTACTTCAAAGATGCCGGTCTCAATGATTTGAAAAACATGAAGGCAGATGCCTTGGTGAAAGCCTTGAAATTGCATGGCATGAAAGAAGAAGGTCAGTAAGAAGACAAAAAAAGTCGAGTAAAGTCACTCGGCTTTTTTTAGTGACATTTGTCATGTGAGCCAGTGACAAAATCATCTAGTGGCATTTTTTGTCTTTCGCTATAATAAAGTCAGAAAGTAAGAGGAAAGAAAAATGAAACAATGGTTATTTAAGGTGTTTACGTTGACAGTGGTTGGGATGGTCGTTTATTTGATTTTTTCGAAGGATGATAGTCTCTATTACCATTTCCCTTGGGAATTATTTGCGGGGATAGGCATCGTGAGCTGGGCAACTCAAGAAGGGCTGAAGCTCGTTAAAGAGGTCAAAAAGGAGTTTGAAAAATGAATAAGAAACTAGAAATTGGCTGGATGTTTGCTTTTTGTATGGTCCTCTGGCTAACTGAACAGATGACGGGTTGGTTTTTTGCTCATTTTCCTAGCTGGTTTTTTCAAACGGTTTGGGGAGTTGTCTTGGTTGTCTTTGTCATCATTCCAGCTGGACAGATCTGGTTGAAAGGAGAGCATCATGAGTGTCATTAGAGTTGAGAACTTGAAAAAAAGCATCAAAGGAAAGGTGATTCTAGAAGGTCTTTCTTTTGCGGTTGAACGAGGAGACTGTTTAGCCTTGATTGGGCCAAACGGGGCAGGGAAAACGACCTTGATGAATTGTCTGCTGGGAGATATGAAAGCGACTTCTGGAATCATTGAAGTAGATGGGAAGTCTCCTGGTCATCCTCGATTAAAGGCTAGTGTGTCTTATCTCCCTCAAGAGAATGCCATCGTGCAAAAGTTAACCGTGCAGGAGCTGATCAACTTCTTTCGCTCCATTTATCCTAATCCCTTAACGATCAATGAAATCGATGATCTATTGCGTTTTACTCCGGAACAAAAGAAGCAATTAGCCAGTAAGTTGTCTGGTGGGCAAAAACGCCTTCTATCCTTTGTGTTGACCTTGATTGGTCGTCCGTCTCTTCTGTTTTTGGATGAGCCAACGGCTGCTATGGATACGTCCACTCGCCAACGCTTTTGGGAGATTGTTAGGGATTTAAAAGATCAAGGTGTGACCATTGTCTATTCTTCCCATTACATCGAGGAAGTAGAGCATACGGCTGATCGGATCCTGGTCTTGCATCAGGGACATTTGCTTCGGGATACGACACCACTCGCTATGAGAAGTGAAGAGGTAGAAAAACATTTTACCCTGCCCTTACGCTACCAATCTCTAGTGGTAGGGATGGACGGGATTGGTCAAGTGACGGTCAAACCCGATGCCCTTCAAGTTGTGACAGGTGATGCCAATCGCTTGTGGAGGCGATTGCAAGAAGAAGGATGTTCGATCCAAGAGATCGAAGTGACCAATCGAAGTTTATTGGATTCTATTTTTGAAAATACAAAGGAAGTAGGTAGAGAAGATGAAGCGCATGAAAGCTCTCGGCGTAGTTGAGTGGCATTTGACCAGTCGCCAAGCCATTTATTATTTATTATCAATAGGGATGCCCACGGCCTTTTATCTCTTCTTTTCAGGGATGTACCAGGACACACCCGGGGCGCCCGCTCACTTTATGAGGGATTATCTCCTCTCCATGACGGCTTTTTCCATGATGTCTACGGCTCTATTTTCCTTTCCAACGGTTCTTGAAACTGATCGACTCAACAATTGGCAAAAAGTCTTGCGCCATACCCCGGTATCTATGGTAGAATATTATTTAATAAAGGTTGTGGGGCTCTTTGTAGACTTTCTCCTATCCATTGGGGTCGTCTTTACTGTGGGTCATGTAGTGCGGCATGTGAACATGTCCTTACAGGATTGGGTCTTAGCAGCCTTCCTTCTCATCCTAGGAAGTCTAGCTTTTGTAGCTATCGGTCTGGTCTTGACCCTGCTTCCTTCCAGTCAATTGATGTCGGTTGCGGGCAATCTCCTCTATATGGGACTGGCTGTCATGGGTGGCCTATGGATGCCGATTAGTGTCTTTCCAGAATGGATGCAAGCGATTGGCAAATGTCTGCCAACCTATCAATTGATGGAACTGATCAAGACCTTTTTAAATAAGGGGCAGGTCAATGGCTTTGCTAGTCTCTATTTAACCTTGTTTACCCTGGTCTTGTTTACCCTTGTCATCGTCTATCGTCGTCATTCTGAGGTTCGTGCATGATTGAAAAACTCAAGCATATTCACCATATGTTTTACGTAGGCCTAATCTTTATGGCCTTTCCTTTTGCTACTATTTTATTTGGGCAAATTCCTTACTGGCATTTCTTTTTAGCTTTCTTTTTTATGGTGAGTTATCTGGGAATCCTCATTACGGAAAATAAGATACTGACCTGGTTTTTTTGGCTCTATCTTTTGGCTTATATAGGCGGAAATACCTTTTATATTGGCACTGGCTTTTGTTGGTTTTACTATTATCTAAGTAATATTTTAGTCTATCGTTTTGAAGTCAGCAATTTTCGTTCCCCCTTTCTTTGGACGGCCTTTCTATCACAACTGATCCTGTTGGGAGCCTTGTTATTTAATAGATATATGGGAGAAAATGATTGGCTTTTTGTACTGATTATTTGCTTGTTCATCGCGATTATGACCTTTAGTATGGTCCGGAATCGGATGATGGAAGAGTTGAAAGCTGACCATGCCAAGCAAAATGCCCAGATCAATCTCTTGCTGGCTGAAAACGAACGCCATCGGATTGGCCGCGATCTACACGACAGTCTGGGACACACCTTTGCCATGCTGAGTGTTAAGGCAGATCTGGCCGATCAATTCTTAGCATTGGGTCAGGTTGAGAAGGCGCAGGAGCAGGTACAAGAAATTCAAGCCATTAGCCAAGAGTCCATGCACCAAGTCCGAGAGATTGTGGAGAACTTGAAACAGCGAACCCTGGCAAGAGAGTTAGAAACTGTCCAGCAAATGTTAGAAGTGGCGCAAGTCAAAGTGGAGATTCAAAATGAGCTCGACACAGCTAGTATCTCGCCGATCCTAGAGTCTGCTCTGGCCATGGTATCTCTGGAATTAGCCACCAATATGATCAAACATGCCAAAGCGACAGAGGCCCATCTCTCTTATCACTCCACCGAAACAGGGGTGGAAATGGTCGCAGAAGACAATGGCATCGGTTTTGCCAAAGTCTCCGACAAGGACCTGCACTCGATCCGGGAACGACTTGAATTGCTAGGAGGAGAGCTGGTGATCAGTCATCGTAAAAACCCAACTCGAATAGAATTAACCATCCCTTATCAAGAAAGGAAATAAGATGCGCTTATTAGTTGCTGAAGACCAAAGTATGTTGCGAGATGCTCTCTGCCAGCTCTTGCTTTTGCAAGAGGACGTGGAAAAAGTCTTACAGGCTGGAGATGGCCAAGAGGCGATTCAATTGCTGGAAAATCAGTCAGTAGATATTGCTATTTTAGATGTGGAAATGCCAATCCGTACAGGTCTTGAGGTTCTTGAATGGGCCAAGAGCCACCAACCCCAGCTCAAGGTTGTCATTGTTACCACCTTTAAGCGGCCCGGTTACTTTGAGCGGGCTCTCAAGGCTGGAGTCGATGCCTATGTCTTAAAAGAACGTCGCATTACGGACTTGATGGGGACCTTGCATACAGTTTTGGCAGGGCAAAAAGAATATTCTCCTGAATTAATGGAAACCATTCTGACCCAACCCAATCCCTTGAGCTCGCAGGAGCAAGCAGTCTTAAGAGAGGTGGCTAAGGGGGCTTCCAATCAAGAAATTGCAGATCATTTATACCTGTCAAATGGAACCATCCGCAATTATATGTCAGCCATTCTGACCAAGTTGGATGCAGAGAACCGGACCGAGGCGGCCAAGATCGCCCAAGAAAAAGGATGGCTATAAGGAGGCTAGGAACGGGGCAAATGGACGAAACATTGATACATCAAAATTAAAACTGCATGACGCGGTGCTTCATTGCTCATAGGTGTTAGGAGTGGGACTTTTTTAAGTTTCCCACTCCCTTTTTTGTAGAAATACTTTGTTTTTTTAGGGATTTTCTCATGATTCGGATTTGAATAGAAAATTCAGAAAATTTGCTATTTTTTCTTGAAATATTTTTTAAAAATGGTATCATAGAAACATGCTATTTTGAAATACAAAGTATTGGAAAGGAGCGACATGGAGAAAATTACCTTAGAAACTGCAAAGACTGGTTCTGAACTCGTACTTGAAACCCTGCGTGACCTGGGCATTGATACGATTTTTGGTTATCCAGGTGGAGCAGTCCTACCTTTGTACGATGCGATTTATTGTTTTAAAGGGATTCAGCATATCTTGGGCCGTCATGAACAAGGGTGCTTGCATGAGGCTGAAGGCTACGCCAAATCGACTGGAAAGCTGGGTGTCGCAGTCGTCACTAGTGGACCGGGGGCTACCAATGCCATTACAGGGATTGCAGACGCGATGAGTGATAGTGTTCCCTTGCTGGTCTTTACGGGGCAAGTCAATCGCGCTGGTATCGGGAAAGATGCTTTTCAAGAAGCAGACATCGTAGGAATTACCATGCCGATTACCAAGTACAATTATCAAGTTCGGGAGACGGCAGATATTCCCCGGATCATCACAGAAGCTATTCACATTGCAACGACAGGTCGTCCAGGTCCGGTTGTCATTGACCTTCCAAAAGATGTCTCTGCTTTAGAGACGGACTTCATCTATGATCCAACTGTGAAGCTTCCTAGCTATCAGCCAACGGTAGAGCCCAATGAATTGCAGATCAAAAAGATCTTGAAGCAATTGAGCAAGGCGAAAAAACCGGTTCTTCTTGCTGGTGGTGGGGTCAGTTACGCTGAAGCAGCAAAAGACTTGATAGCTCTAGCAGAACGCTATCAGATCCCGGTTGTGACCAGCCTTTTGGGTCAAGGAACCATCGCAACTAGCCACCCACTATTTTTGGGGATGGGTGGGATGCACGGCTCTTTTGCAGCCAATATTGCCATGACAGAGGCTGATTTTATGATCAGTATCGGTTGCCGCTTTGATGACCGTTTGACCGGTAATCCCAAGACCTTTGCGAAGAAGGCGAAAGTAGCGCATATTGATATCGATCCAGCAGAAATCGGTAAGATTATTGCAGTAGATATTCCAGTTGTTGGTGATGCGAAAAAAGCCTTGCAAATGCTTTTAGCTGAACCGACCGTTCATAACAATACTGAAAAATGGATTGAAAAGGTCACAAAAGATAAGAACCGTGTTCGTTCCTATGATAAGAAAGAACGGGTTGTTCAACCGCAAGCGGTGATTGAACGCATTGGAGAGTTGACCAAAGGGGATGCCATTGTCGTCACAGACGTTGGGCAACACCAAATGTGGACAGCTCAGTACTATCCATACCAAAATGAACGTCAATTGGTGACGTCAGGTGGACTTGGAACCATGGGATTCGGTGTTCCTGCAGCGATCGGAGCGAAAATCGCCAATCCAGAGAAAGAAGTTGTTCTCTTTGTTGGGGATGGTGGTTTCCAAATGACCAACCAGGAATTGGCCATCTTAAATATCTACAAGGTTCCAATCAAGGTGGTCATGCTCAACAACCATTCACTTGGGATGGTCCGCCAATGGCAGGAAGCCTTCTATGATGGAAGAACGTCCGAGTCGGTCTTTGATAGTCTCCCAGATTTCCAATTGATGGCACAAGCTTACGGCATTAAAAATTATAAATTTGATGATCCTGATAGTTTGGACAAGGATTTGGAAGTGATCACTGAGAATGTACCGATGTTTATCGAAGTCGATATTTCTCGGAAAGAGCACGTCTTACCGATGGTACCAGCTGGTAAGAGTAACCACGAGATGTTGGGGGTGAAGTTTAATGCGTAGAATGTTAACAGCCAAACTTCAAAACCGCTCAGGGGTTCTGAACCGTTTCACAGGCGTCCTATCAAGACGTCAAGTCAATATCGAAAGCATTTCTGTTGGCGCAACAGAAGATCCCAACGTATCGCGGATTACCATTATTATTGATGTTGTTTCCCACGATGAAGTAGAGCAAATCATCAAACAGCTTAACCGTCAGGTCGATGTCATCCGTGTACGGGATATCACTGATAAACCGCACTTAGAGCGTGAAGTGATCTTGGTGAAAGTTTCTGCACCTGCTGAGAAGCGGGCAGAGATCTTAGCCATTATTCAACCTTTCCGTGCCACCGTGGTCGATGTAGCTCCAAGCTCGATCACCGTTCAAATGACGGGAAATGCTGAAAAGAGTGAAGCCCTTATCCGGGTTATTCGTCCTTACGGCATCAAAAATATCGCCCGTACCGGTGCAACCGGATTTACTCGAGATTAATTCTCATCAGAAAATTGTTACCCTCGCCTAAAAAGGCAAAATAAAATAGAAAAGAGATTTTACTTATGGCAGTTCAAATGGAATACGAAAAAGATGTTAAAGTTGCAGCATTAGACGGCAAGAAAATCGCCGTGATCGGTTATGGTTCACAAGGCCATGCCCACGCACAAAACTTGCGTGATTCAGGTCATGATGTCATCATCGGTGTGCGTCCTGGTAAATCATTCGATAAAGCAAAAGAAGATGGTTTTGAAGCTTATCCAGTAGCAGAAGCAACTAAATTGGCAGATATCATCATGGTCTTGGCACCTGATGAAATCCAAAAAGATATCTACAAAGATGAAATTGCTCCAAACTTGAGTGCTGGAAAAGCTATCGGATTTGCTCATGGTTTCAACATCCACTTTGGTTACATCAAAGCTCCTGAAGACGTTGATGTCTTCATGGTTGCACCAAAAGGACCAGGTCATTTGGTACGTCGTACTTACACTGAAGGATTTGGTGTACCAGCACTTTATGCTGTCTACCAAGACGCTACTGGTCATGCGAAAGACATCGCAATGGACTGGGCAAAAGGTGTTGGTGCAGCTCGTGTCGGTCTTCTTTCAACAACCTTCAAAGAAGAAACAGAAGAAGATTTGTTTGGGGAACAAGCCGTTCTTATGGGTGGTTTGACGAGCTTGATCGAAGCTGGATTTGAAGTATTGACAGAAGCAGGTTATGCACCTGAATTGGCTTACTTCGAAGTACTTCATGAAATGAAATTGATCGTTGACTTGATCTACGAAGGTGGCTTCAAGAAAATGCGTCAATCATGCTCAAATACTGCAGAATTTGGTGACTTTGTAACTGGACCACGTGTCATTGGCCCAGAAGTCAAAGAAAACATGAAAGCTGCCCTTGCTGATATCCAATCTGGTAAATTTGCACGTGAATTCGTTGAAGACCACGATGCTGGATTCCCACGTTTGAAAGCCTTCCGTAAACAAGCTGAAGAGCTTGAAATCGAAAAAGTTGGTGCTGAATTGCGTAAAGCAATGCCATTCGTTGGTCAAAACGACGATGACGCCTTCAAAATCTACAACTAATTGTCTGTAGAAAACAAGCAAGTTGGGACGGCCTAGCTTGCTTTTTTGATCAATACACTGCAACAGAGGTATAACATGATAACAGCAAAAGATGTGGCCAAGGCCCATAAAATATTAAATGGAGTCGTGGTCAATACGCCCCTAGAATTCGACCATTATTTATCAGAAAAGTATGGGGCAAAAATTTATTTGAAAAAAGAGAATGCCCAGCGTGTTCGTTCCTTCAAGATTCGTGGAGCCTATTACGCAATCTCTCAACTCTCAAAAGAAGAACGTGAGCGTGGGGTGGTGTGTGCTTCAGCGGGGAACCATGCCCAAGGTGTGGCCTACACCTGTAATGAAATGAAGATCCCAGCGACTATCTTTATGCCCATTACCACACCTCAACAAAAAATCGGGCAAGTCCGCTTCTTCGGTGGGGACTATGTAACGATCAAGTTAGTAGGAGATACGTTTGATGCTTCTGCTAAGGCGGCTCAGGAGTTTACTCTTGCCGAAAAACGGACCTTTATCGACCCCTTTGATGATCCAAATGTACAAGCTGGTCAAGGAACAGTGGCCTACGAAATCCTTGAGGAAGCTCGAAAAGAATCTATTGCCTTTGATACCGTTCTTGTTCCTGTAGGTGGGGGTGGCCTTATTTCGGGTGTGTCTACCTACATCAAAGAAACAGAGCCAAAAATTGAAGTGATTGGTGTAGAGGCTGAAGGAGCGCGCTCCATGAAGGCTGCTTTTGAAGCTGGTGGCCCCGTCAAATTGCCAGAAATTGATAAGTTTGCAGATGGGATTGCAGTGCAAAAAGTCGGGCAATTGACTTATGAAGTGACCCGTCAGCATGTGGAAACCTTGATTGGCGTTGATGAAGGCTTAATTTCAGAGACCTTGATTGATCTCTATTCCAAGCAAGGAATTGTCGCTGAACCAGCAGGTGCGGCAAGTGTCGCTGCACTAGAGATCCTGCGCGAATACATCAAGGGTAAAACCATCTGTTGTATCATCTCAGGTGGAAATAATGATATCAACCGCATGCCTGAAATGGAAGAACGTGCCCTGATCTACGATGGGGTCAAACACTACTTTATTGTTAATTTCCCACAACGGCCAGGAGCTCTTCGTGAGTTCGTAAATGACATCCTAGGACCAAATGATGATATCACCCGGTTCGAATATATCAAGCGTGCTAGCAAGGGAACTGGCCCTGTCTTAATTGGGGTAACCTTGGCCAATAAGCATGACTATGCAGGTTTGGTTAACCGTATTGAACGATTTGATCCATCCTTTATCAACTTGAATGGGAATGAAACCCTCTATAATATGCTGGTCTGAGTATCATGCAGAGATAATCGACTATTTAAGCAATATATTTTAAGGGAATAGATTGCTTTTTTTCTAGTAGTTGTGATATGATATGCATACATGAAAAGGAGGAATTTAAAATGCCTGGATTTTTTATTTTTATTTTATTCTTACTGCTGGTAGCTGGGCTCATCGTTATTAGCTCGCTATATGTGGTGAAGCAACAATCGGTTGCGATTATCGAACGTTTCGGTCGCTATGAAAAAATTAGTAATAGTGGGATTCATATGCGGGCCCCATTTGGAATTGACAAGATTGCAGCACGCGTCCAACTCCGTCTCTTGCAAAGTGAGATCATTGTCGAAACCAAGACTCAAGACAACGTATTTGTTACCATGAATGTGGCTACTCAATACCGTGTGAATGAAAATAATGTGACGGATGCCTACTACAAACTCATGCGTCCAGAAGCTCAAATCAAGTCTTATATCGAAGATGCGCTTCGCTCATCTGTTCCAAAATTAACCTTGGATGAACTCTTTGAGAAAAAAGATGAAATCGCCCTTGAAGTTCAAAGACAGGTAGCAGAAGAAATGTCAACCTATGGTTACATTATTGTGAAAACCCTGATCACCAAAGTTGAGCCAGATGCCGAAGTCAAACAATCCATGAACGAGATCAATGCGGCGCAACGGAAACGCGTAGCTGCTCAAGAATTGGCAGAAGCTGATAAGATTAAGATCGTCACAGCTGCCGAAGCAGAAGCAGAAAAAGATCGCTTGCATGGGGTCGGGATCGCTGAACAACGGAAGGCAATTGTCGATGGTTTAGCAGATTCCATTAAAGAGTTAAAAGGAGCGAACGTAGATTTGACCGAAGAACAAATCATGTCCATTCTTTTGACCAACCAATATTTGGATACACTAAATAATTTTGCAGACAAAGAAGGAAATAATACGATTTTCCTTCCAGCTAACCCAGATGGAGTCGAAAACATTCGTACTCAAATATTATCAGCCCTGAAAGCAAAGTAAAAATCTTCTCATTTTTTAAAAAAGGTTCGTATTTTCAGCGATTTTAGTTGACAAAATGTGCAAAAAAATTTATATTAGTTATTGGAAATAATAATATAGGAGAAAGATCATGGCTAAATCGAACTTTGAAAAAGTAGAATCAGTTGTCAGTTGGGTGCGGGATAAAAAGATTACAGGGTATCGAATCAGTAAAGAAACGAATGCTCGTGAAATGTCAATTATTGCCTTGGCGCAAGGCCGTGCAAAGGTGAAAAACATTTCATTTGAAACTGCACTTGGATTGATTGATTTTTATGATAAAAATCATCAAAAATTCGAAGATTAATTTGTTGTTCCAATTGAAAGTCCGAGAGGTTGATCTCGGGCTTTTTCTGTGCCTGAAAAGAAAAAAGAGAGTGGGACAGAAATCGGTCATTCGTTAGAATTCGATTTCGTCGTCCCACCTCCGCACAGTTGAGTA
>NZ_JAAPAW010000001.1:15190-15275 GCF_014435245.1 Streptococcus sp. IMAU 99161
AAAATCACCGTAGTAGAGCCCACTCAACCACTGCGTCTTGCTCGACAATCCAAAAACAAGAAGAGGCTAGGACTTTTGTCCCAGC
>NZ_JAAPAW010000001.1:15334-36309 GCF_014435245.1 Streptococcus sp. IMAU 99161
CATGAGATGAAGCTATTTTAAGAAGCGTTGAAGGAATTCCTTGGTCCGTTCTTCTTTTGGATGACTAAAGATCTCTTTTGGATCGCCTTGTTCAGCGATCACGCCTTTATCCATAAAGATAACGTGGCTGGAAACATCACGGGCAAATTCCATTTCGTGGGTCACCACGATCATCGTAAGACCTTCTTTGGCCAAGTCCTGCATGATCTTCAAAACTTCCCCAACCATTTCAGGGTCAAGGGCAGAAGTCGGTTCATCAAAGAGGATGGCATCCGGATTCATGGAAAGGGCACGCGCGATAGCCACCCGTTGTTTTTGTCCTCCTGAAAGTTGTTTCGGACGGGCAGCCCAATATTGAGATCCCATTCCGACTTTTTCAAGATTTTCTTTGGCAACTTTTTCTGCAGTTCCTCGGTCCCGCTTGAGGACGGTTGTTTGTGCAACGATTGTATTTTCCAAGACATTCAAATTTTCAAAAAGATTAAAGCTTTGGAAAACCATTCCTAATTTCTCACGATAATGCGTGAGATTATACTCAGGATCAAGGACATTTTGGCCACGATAGAGGATTTCTCCAGCAGTAGGCGTCTCTAAGAGATTGATAGAACGCAGGAAGGTGGATTTTCCGCTACCTGAGCTACCAATGATAGAGATGACTTCTCCTTTTCGGATGGTCAGGGAGATATCTTTCAAAACCTCGTTTTGGCCGTAAGATTTTTTTAAATGTTTGATTTCAAGAATGTTCTCTGCCATTATTTCACCTCCGTAATTTGCATTTGATTTGCCCCTGTTGTGTAGGTATCTGCATCTAAACGTCGTTCAATATAGCGAAGGATGCGAGTGATGGTAAAGGTGAGAACAAAGTAAATCACTGCAATGATTGTAAAGGTTGGGAAGTATTTGAAATTCTGTGTTGCAACCGTATTTCCTGTAAAGTATAGTTCGACCACAGAAATCACGTTCAAGACAGAGGTATCTTTGATATTGATGACAAATTCATTCCCTGTAGCTGGTAAGATATTGCGAATTACTTGAGGTAAAACAACCTTGCGCATGGTTTGTCCATGCGTCATTCCAAGTGCTGTAGCTGCTTCAAATTGTCCTTTATCTACAGCATAGATCCCACCACGGACAATTTCACTCATGTAGGCGCCTGTGTTGATCGATACAATGACAATTGCAGCGAGAGTACGGTCGATTGAAATACCATAGGCTTGGGCAATTCCGTAGTAAATAACCATAGATTGTACGATCATGGGTGTTCCACGGAAAATTTCAATGTAGACATTCAAAAACCAACCAAAGGCAGTTTGAAGAATGGCAAGGAATTTATTTTTAAGCTTTGGAGCTGTACGGTAAACGCCAATCAAAAGCCCAATAATTAAGCCAAAGATTGTCCCAGTCAAGGAGATCAAGAGAGTCATGCCTGTTCCTCGTAAGAATTGAGGGCTGCTTTCTTTTAAGATGTTGAAAACCTGATCAAAGAAGGATTCTTTCTTTTCAGCGGTATCTGTAGAAACAGGTTGTTTTGTCACCATGTCATCCATGAGTTTGACCTGGTCTTTGGTTGAAATGTTGGCTAAAGCAGCATTGACTTGGTCAATCCGTTTGTCGCCTTTTTTCATCCCGATCGCGATTGTAGCGTCTTCTTCTCCAACTTCAAATCCTTTTTTGAATTCAATCATCTTAAAATGAGGATTAGCAGATTCAGCTGTCAAGGCTTCAGGTCGTTCAGAAACATAGGCGTCAATGACACCAGATTCCAAAGCTTGGCGCATTTGGGCAAAGTCCCCCATAGCCGTTCCTTTTTTAGCCCCTTTTAGCTGCGAAATGAGATTATAGAGGTAGACCCCTTGCTGAGAGGTGACCTTTGCGTCCTTAAAGTCATCTAGACTAGTCGCATTGGCATATTTTCCATCTTTGCGAACGAGCATCACCGGCTCACTAGTGTAATAGCTCTTTGAGAAAGCTATTTCTTTCTTACGTTCTGCGGTGGGGCTCATGCCTGCAATGATCATATCGATTTTTCCAGATGAGAGAGCAGGGATTAGACCATTCCAAGATGTTTTGACAACCAAGGGTTTTTTCCCAAGCTTTTCTGCTACCTTTTTAGCGATTTGAACATCGTAGCCATTGGCGTATTGATTGGTACCATCAATCTTAACGGCACCATTTGAATCATCTTTTTGCGTCCAGTTAAACGGTGCATAAGCCGCTTCCATCCCGATACGCAGATAATCCTCTTCTTTATCTTTATGAGTAGTTGCTAGAAAAATCAAGAGGACCGCCACTATTCCAGCAAAAACTCCAATGAGTGATTTTTTCATATGGTCTCCTATTTCTATAAAATTTTATCTTCTTATTGTACAAGAATTTGTATCACTTTTCAAATAAATTCTTCTTTTTATTTAAAAAATGCTATAATAATACAAAGGAGCGTGATCAAATGAAAAAGTTTTTGTATCTTGTTTTCGCCATTCTTATCTGTATTTTTGTGGTCCGTGATGTCCAAGCATCTAGTCCCTCCTATGATGTCCTTTCCTACCGAGGAACCCTGACTTTAAATACCTGGGATGATGCTACTTATGAGGAAGAACTAGTCTATTATTTCAAGAACTCCTATAATGGGCAGTACGTCACCTTAGGAAGTGCTGGGAACATGCCACAAGGCTTTGAAATTGAGATGCCACCAAAGGTTGAGGTGGAAGGTCGCGAGCTTGACAGAGAGCCTGAGATTACAAACTTAGGGGACGGCTACCGAGTGAAAATTTATAATAGCGGGGTAGCGCATGATACGGTCAAAGTAAAGGTGACTTGGAACTTGAAAAATCTCCTCTTTGTCCATCAGGATATCTTAAGGCTCAATTGGAAGCCAATCAGTGATGGAGATAGAGGTGTTTCAAAAGTAGAGTTGAAAGTGATTCCTAAATTCGCTTCTCCAACAACAACTTCTGAATTGCATGTTCATACAGCCTACCTGGGTCCTGAGGCAGTTGTCACTAAAGACCAAGCAGACTATACAGCGACCATATCCAATTTGCCAAGAAAAGAGGGTGTTGAACTCTCAGCCTATTGGTTGAAATCAGATCTTGCGTCCCTAGGGGAGTCATCTCGCAATACAGGTTTGATGAAAGAGGATGAATACCACCGCTTAGAAGAGCACATTGCTCAAACCAGACTGTGGATACACCTGTTCTGGAATCTGATTCTTCCAGCCATCATTTTGCTTTTCCTCCTCTTAGCCATTTATTACTGGCGGAAATTCAAGAAGGCTACCTGGTCTGGTGTTACTTATCCTACGGATACGCGGATGTATGAGTTACCGAACAATCTTGCCCCCTTGGTCATGGCCTCAGTCGTCTATTCAACGGAGATCGATGAGGCTTGTCCGGCAGGTAATCCAGATTCAAAATCCACATTTTCTTTTGACAAATTGTTGCAGGCAACCTTGCTTGATTTGATGGATAGAGGTGCGATCGCTTATCGACAAGATGGAGAGAAGACGATTCTTAGTCGACAAAATCAGGATTCGTTAGATGACTTTGAGCGTGACTTTTTGAATATGGCTTTTGGTAATAAGCTCGAATGTACAGTTGACCACTTATTCGAAGATTTCTATATTGACCCGTCTCTTTATAAACATGCTAAGAAAAAAGATCAAGATCGGATTCGTGCCGAAGGTAGAGAAGCACAAATTCAGATTAATTGTGCAGTTAACGCAGTTGCTCGCGGGGTACAAAATAAGATTCAAAGTATCGGTTTTCCAACTTATTACCGTCCCTTAAGTCCACAAGAAAATACTTTGGGACGAAGAGCCATTACCTATGGAATTGTCGCCTGTATTATTGCTTTCTTGACTTTCTTTGCTACGGATGAGATCTTCCACAGCTTTTCCATCTACTACATGCCGGCTACAGTCGCTTTAGGGGTCATTCCAATTCTTTTGAGTAAACGCTATAAAGTCGCTCAAAGAGATGGTGTCGTTAATGCGGCAGGTGCTGAGCAACGTTATTACTGGGATAGCTTCGGTCGCATGTTGAAAGAGATTGCCCACCTTAACGATGCAGAACTGCAGTCTTTAGTTCTCTGGAATCGTTTATTGGTGTATGCAGCTTTATACGGTGTAGCCGACAAGGTGGCTAAAGTGATGAAACTGCGTCAGATTCATATTCAAAATCCAGCCTTGGATGCCTTTGTGTATACTTCGTTTTATCACCATTTGTCTCACTCTAGTAATGCCATGTCGACCTATAGTACGACGGCAACGACAGCTAGTCATTTCACTGTTTCCTCTAGTAGTGGAGGAGGTTTCTCTGGCGGAGGTGGAGGAGGAGGTTTTGGTGCCTTCTAATCTTGCCTTTAGCATTGAAAGATGCAATGAGTTCAGCAAAAGGGTCGGAGAGATCCCATAGCTGAACTCTTTTTAATATATTAATTAAATCTAGTCGGATGGATAGAATTATGATATAATGAAACAAATGTAAGTTTAGGAGAAAAAGATGTTTCTGTTTGAATTAATCAAGGCAATTATTTTTGGGATTGTTGAAGGGATTACAGAATGGTTGCCAATCTCAAGTACGGGTCACTTGATTCTATTTCAAGATTTTATTCAATTTAAAAACCAAGATCCTGCTTTTATGGAGATGTTTAACGTTGTCATCCAATTGGGTGCCATCCTTGCAGTTGTAGTCATTTATTTTGACAAGTTGTATCCGTTTAAACCGGGAAAATCTCCACTAGAAGTCCGCAGAACCTGGCAATTATGGGCAAAAGTGGCTGTGGCGACTCTTCCATTAATCTTTGTGTTTAAATTGGACGATTGGTTTGAGGCACATTTTCACAATTCGATTTCAGTTGCCATCATGTTAATTACTTACGGGGTTGCTTTTATCTATCTTGAAAGACGGGAACAAGTTCAGCCTCAGGTAACGGAATTGCATAAATTGCCTTACCGAACAGCGCTTTATATTGGCCTTTTCCAAGTTCTATCTCTCTTTCCAGGTACCAGTCGGTCTGGTGCTACGATTGTTGGTGGTTTGATCAATGGGGTTAGCCGTCCAGTCGTGACAGAATTTACCTTCTACCTCGGGATCCCGGCTATGTTTGGCGCGAGTCTCCTAAAAGTTGCGAAATTCGCTCTGGGAGGTCATTCGCTTGCTTTTGGTCAACTCTTTATCCTTCTAGTAGCCATGGGAGTAGCCTTTATGGTGAGTATGTATGCGATCCGTTTCTTGACAGATTATGTGAAGAGTCATGATTTTACCGCCTTTGGGAAATACCGGATCGTCCTTGGTTCGATCTTGCTTTTGTATGGTTTGATCCGTGTCATTTTCTAGGTGAAGTATTCTGATATTCGTTCGATGATTATAGAGGTTGGTGACTTTTGTCTCAACCTCTTTTCACTACATCCTTTTTTTGAATTCTGTCCATTTTTTTAGTATAATAGTAGGACTAGAAGTATGAGGTTACGCTATGAAAATGAAGCAAATAAGTGATTCAACAATTAAAATCACGATTCAACTGGAAGACCTAGAAGAAAGAGGGATGGAAATCGCGGATTTCCTTGTTCCACAAGAAAAAACAGAAGAATTTTTCTATGCGATTTTAGATGAGCTCGAAATGCCTGAAAGTTTCCTAGATAGTGGAATGCTGAGCTTTCGTGTCACTCCTAAGCCAGATAAACTAGATGTTTTTGTCACTAAATCAAAGATTGACCAACAATTGGATTTTGACGATTTATCAGAGCTGCCAGATATGGAAGAGTTGTCCCATATGACGCCTGATGAATTCATCAAGACCTTGGAAAAAACCATCTCTGACAAGACAAAAGGAGATGCAGAGGCCATTCATCATCTAGAGCAAGAAGAACTGCGGGATAATCAAGAGACCAAAGAGGTATCGGAGCTACCGGCCAGCCAATATATCTATTTTATCTTGCATTTTTCAACACTTCAGCAAGTGGTGGATTTTGCGAAGACGGTCACGTATTCAGTTGATACTTCTGAATTGTACAAGATGGAATCCGATTATTATTTAACGGTCTTAGTAGATACAGAACACCAACCAAGCCAATACCCAACTTGGTTATTAGCAATCATTCGTGAGTACGCGGATGATTCCGAAGTGACGCGCGCAGTCTTACAAGAGCATGGTCACTTACTGATGGTGTCAGGTGCGATTGAGAATTTGAAGAAAGTTGCTAGCCTATGATGTCTTTTTCCTTGCAATTCGTTTTGGTATTGATCGCAACCTTTTTGATTGCATTGGTTTTGACGCCTTTGGTTCGGCTATTTGCTTTCAAGATTGATGCAGTGGATTATCCCAATGCTCGTAGGATCAACACCAAACCTATGCCCAGTGCAGGTGGCTTGTCGATTGTGATTGCGTTTACAATCGCAACTCTGTGCTTTATCCCGATGCTGACATCAACGACTTTACAGATCAAACATTACCTAGCCTATACCTTACCGGTCGTAGGGGCAGGCTGGATTATTGCTTTGACTGGATTAATTGATGATGTTAAGGAATTATCTGCTAAGAAAAAGATGATTGGGATCCTGATTGCGGCCAATTTGATTTGGTTTGTGACAGATTTCAAGCTAAATGATTTTAAGATCCCCTTTGGTGGTCCCTTACTTCATTTTGAACCGTGGCTTTCTTATCTTTTGACAGTGATTTGGATTGTTTCTATTACCAATGCGGTCAATTTAATCGACGGTTTGGATGGTTTGGTAAGTGGTGTTTCCATCATTTCCTTAGTAACCATGGGGATTGTTTCTTATTTCTTTTTACCAGTTCCCAATCTTTTCTTGACCATGACCATCTTTGTGCTGGTTGCGTCCATTGCTGGTTTCTTTCCCTTTAACTACCATCCAGCCATTCTCTATTTGGGAGATACCGGTGCCTTGTTTATCGGTTTTATGATTTCTGTCTTGTCGCTGCAAGGTTTGAAAAATGCAACAGCAGTTGCAGTAGTCACCCCTATGATTATCCTTGGAGTGCCGATTACAGATACCTTTTTGGCCATTATCCGTCGAACCCTATCAGGTCAAAAATTTTATAAACCGGATCGCAACCACTTGCACCACCGCTTGCTTTCCTTGGGCTTGACGCATCGGGGAACCGTACTTGTGATCTACGGAATTTCGATGATCTTCTCCCTGATTTCTCTCTTGCTCAATATCTCGAGTCGCATTGGGGGCGTCTTACTTGTGATCGGGCTCTTATTTGGAGTTGAACTACTAGCAGAATTGATTGGGGTGTTAGGTCCTAGTCACAGTCCGCTGTTAAATGTCCTACGTTATATTGGAAATTCCTCCTACCGTGAGGAAGTACGACAAAAGCGAAAAAAGAGAAGTAAACAAGAATAGTTCTAATCAAAAGAAAAGCCATTTAGGCTTTTTTTTGATATACTTGAAAGGTAAAACATTACGTTGTTTTGAAGGAGTCTTCTGTTTGAAGTTTTCCAAATTGCAAAGTAAAAAGAAAGGGAATGCAATGTCGACATTAGAAATTAAAGACCTTCACGTTGAAATTGAAGGCAAAGAAATTTTAAAAGGTGTAAACCTAACCCTTAAAACGGGTGAAATCGCAGCCATCATGGGACCAAACGGAACAGGGAAATCGACTCTGTCAGCTGCCATTATGGGAAACCCAAATTATGAAGTGACCAAGGGCGAGATCCTGTTTGATGGTGTCAACATCTTAGAATTAGAAGTAGATGAACGGGCGCGCATGGGCTTGTTCCTAGCCATGCAATACCCTTCAGAAATCCAAGGAATTACCAATGCTGAATTTTTACGTGCAGCCATGAATGCTGGTAAAGAAGAGGATGAAAAAATTTCCATTCGTGATTTCATCAAAAAATTGGATGAGAAGATGGAATTGCTCAACATGAAAGAAGAAATGGCAGAACGTTACCTCAATGAAGGCTTCTCTGGTGGTGAGAAAAAACGCAATGAAATCCTTCAATTATTGATGTTGGAGCCAACCTTTGCCCTTTTGGATGAAATTGACTCTGGTTTGGATATTGATGCTCTGAAAGTCGTTTCTAAAGGAGTCAATGCCATGCGTGGGGAAGGTTTTGGTGCTATGATCATCACCCACTACCAACGTTTGCTAAACTATATTACTCCAGATGTCGTCCATGTCATGATGGAAGGCCGTGTCGTGCTTTCAGGTGGTCCAGAATTGGCTGCGCGCTTGGAACGCGAAGGCTATGCAAAACTGGCAGAAGAACTCGGTTACGACTATAAAGAAGAACTATAACATGATGACAAGTCGTCTTATGTGATCATGAATAACAAATAGTATCTTTATTAGGAGAAAAAAATGAGTATTGAAAAAATTACCCTCTTTTCGGAACTGCACGCGGAACCAAGTTGGCTGCAGGATTTACGAAAGAAAGCATTTGACAAGATCGATCGGTTGAAATTGCCAGCCATTGAACGGGTCAAATTTCATCGTTGGAATCTAGGGGATGGGAGTATTTCTGAGAGTGAAGCTTCTGTCAATGTTCCTGATTTTACCGCTCTTGATTCAAATTTAAAATTGGTCCAAGTCGGGACACAAACTGTCTTTGAACAGGTCCCACAAGCCTTGGCAGACCAAGGAATTCTTTTCACAGATTTCTATTCTGCCTTAGAGGAAATTCCGCAAGTGGTAGAAGACTACTTCATGTCTTCGGTCAAATACGATGATGACAAACTAGCAGCTTACCACACAGCATATTTTAATAGTGGGGCTGTCCTCTATATTCCAGATAACGTCGAAATTTCAGAACCAATCGAAGGCATTTTCTATCAGGATAGCGATAGTGATGTACCTTTTAACAAACACATTTTGATTATCGCTGGTAAAAACAGCAAGTTCAGCTATTTGGAACGCTTGGAATCAAAAGGTGAAGGCACAGCAAAAGCAACTGCTAACGTGACGGTTGAAGTGATCGCCCGCTCAGGTGCTCAAGTGAAATTTGCGGCGATTGACCGCCTGGGTGAAAATGTCACAGCCTACATCAGTCGCCGTGGGAAACTAGGACAGGATGCCAGCATTGATTGGGCCATCGGTGTCATGAATGAAGGCAATGTTGTTGCAGACTTTGACAGTGACTTGGTTGGAAATGGAAGTCACGCTGATTTGAAGGTCGTTGCCTTATCAAGTGGTCGTCAGGTGCAAGGAATTGATACGCGCGTGACCAACTTTGGTTGTAACTCGATCGGAAATATCTTGCAACATGGGGTTATTCTTGAAAAAGGGACCTTGACCTTTAACGGAATTGGTCACATTATCAAGGGTGCCAAAGGAGCAGATGCCCAGCAAGAAAGCCGTGTCTTGATGTTATCGGATCAAGCGCGTTCAGATGCCAATCCAATCCTTTTGATTGATGAAAACGACGTCACAGCAGGCCACGCAGCATCGATCGGTCAAGTGGACCCAGAAGATATGTATTACCTCATGAGTCGTGGTCTAGATCAACACACGGCAGAACGTTTAGTGGTGCGTGGTTTCTTGGGATCTGTTATTGTTGAAATTCCAGTTAAAGAAGTACGTGATGAAATGATTGCCACCATCGAAGAAAAGTTATCTCAACGCTAAGGAGAAACAATGCTAGATAAAAATACGATTGCTCAAGATTTTCCCATTCTCGATCAACTCGTCCACGATGAGCCTTTGGTTTATCTAGATAATGCAGCGACGACGCAAAAACCTAAAAGTGTTCTCGAAGCAGTCAATCACTATTATTTGCAAGATAATGCCAATGTCCACCGTGGAGTCCATACCTTGGCTGAACGAGCGACAGCAGCTTATGAGGCAGCGCGTGAGAAAGTTAGAAAGTTTATCAATGCTTCATCAACCAAGGAAGTGCTCTTTACAAGAGGGACAACGACAGGACTCAACTGGGTAGCTCGCTATGCAGAAGAAGTCCTAAAGGAAGGGGATGAAGTCCTGATTTCCATCATGGAACATCACTCCAACATCATCCCTTGGCAGCAAGCCTGCAAGAAAACAGGAGCAAAACTGGTCTATGTCTATCTAAAAGATGGCTTACTAGATATGCAAGACTTAAAGAGCAAGCTTAGTGAGAAGACAAAATTTGTCTCCATCACCCATG
Organism: Streptococcus sp. IMAU 99161; assembly: GCF_014435245.1. Classification (NCBI taxonomy): domain Bacteria; kingdom Bacillati; phylum Bacillota; class Bacilli; order Lactobacillales; family Streptococcaceae; genus Streptococcus; species Streptococcus sp. IMAU 99161. Next base: position 25,446 of record NZ_JAAPAW010000001.1, read on the forward strand.
CTTCCAATGTCTTAGGGGTTGTCAATCCGATCAAGGAAATTGCTCAATTAGCTCATGAAGTTGGAGCGATGATGGTGGTAGATGGGGCTCAATCAACCCCTCATATGGCTATTGATGTACAAGACTTAGATGCGGATTTCTTCGCTTTTTCTGGCCATAAGATGGCTGCACCAACAGGGATTGGTGTCCTCTATGGGAAGGAAGAAATCTTAGAGCAAATGTCTCCAATCGAGTTTGGGGGCGAGATGATTGACTTTGTTTATGAGCAATCTGCCTCTTGGAAGGAATTGCCTTGGAAATTTGAAGCTGGAACCCCTCATATGGCTGGTGCAATTGGTCTTGGTGCAGCGATCGATTACTTAGAGGGGTTGGGAATGGACCAAATAGAAGCGCATGAGCATGAATTGATTGCCTATGTGTTTCCCAAATTACAGGCTATCGAAGGCTTGACGATCTATGGTTCCCAAGACTTAGCCCAACGCTCTGGCGTGATTTCTTTTAATCTAGGCGATCTCCATCCACATGATTTGGCAACTGCCCTAGATTATGAAGGAATTGCTGTTCGTGCAGGACACCACTGTGCCCAACCTCTCCTTCAATACCTGCAGGTTCCTGCAACCACAAGAGCCAGTTTCTATATCTACAACACCAAAGCGGACTGTGATCAATTAATTGAGGCATTGGTAAAAGCAAAGGAGTTTTTCAATGGCACTTTCTAAATTAGATTCGCTGTACATGGCGGTCGTAGCTGACCATTCAAAACACCCCCACCACCAAGGACAGATTGAAGATGTTGATCAGATCCAACTCAACAATCCAACTTGTGGAGATGTGATCCAGTTGAGTGTGAAATTTGATGAAAATGATAGGGTCCAAGATATTGCTTTTGTCAATTCAGGTTGTACCATCTCAACAGCTTCGGCTAGTATGATGACAGATGCTGTAATGGGAAAAACAAAAGAGGAAGCTGAAGAATTGGCACAGGTCTTTTCAGAGATGGTCCAAGGTCAATCAGATCCTCGCCAAGAGGAACTGGGTGACGCAGCCTTCTTATCTGGAGTCTCTAAATTCCCCCAACGGATTAAGTGTGCGACCCTCTCCTGGAATGCTCTTAAAAAAGCGATCGAACGTAGCAAATAATTAGAAGAAGAAACAGAGAAAGAAAGGAAATTATGGCTGAAGAAAGAGTCGAACCGAAACCAATTGATCTCGGTGAATATAAATTTGGATTTCACGATGACGTTCAACCTATTCTCTCAACAGGGAAAGGCTTGAATGAAGCGGTTATTCGTGAATTGTCTGCAGCAAAAAATGAACCAGAATGGATGCTGGAGTTCCGCTTGAAATCTTTTGAAACCTTCAAAAAGATGCCCATGCAAACCTGGGGTGCTGATCTATCAGAGATTGACTTTGATGATTTGATTTATTATCAAAAACCATCGGATAAACCTGCCCGTTCTTGGGATGAAGTTCCAGAGAAAATCAAGGAAACCTTTGAGCGTATCGGGATTCCAGAAGCCGAACGTGCCTACCTAGCGGGGGCTTCTGCCCAGTATGAATCAGAAGTGGTTTACCACAATATGAAAGAAGAGTTTGAAAAGTTGGGGATTATCTTTACCGATACGGATTCTGCCCTAAAAGAATACCCAGACCTTTTCAAACAGTATTTTGCAAAGTTAGTACCTCCAACGGATAATAAGTTAGCTGCCCTCAACTCAGCTGTTTGGTCTGGTGGGACCTTCATTTATGTGCCAAAAGGCGTAAAAGTAGATGTTCCTCTTCAAACCTACTTCCGTATTAACAATGAAAATACTGGTCAGTTTGAACGGACCCTGATTATCGTCGATGAGGGCGCAAGTGTCCACTATGTAGAAGGATGTACAGCCCCGACATACTCAAGCAACAGCCTCCATGCAGCGATTGTCGAGATCTTTGCCTTGGATGGTGCATACATGCGTTACACGACCATCCAAAACTGGTCTGACAATGTCTACAACTTGGTCACCAAGCGGGCCAAAGCTCAAAAAGATGCCACAGTTGAGTGGATCGACGGAAACCTAGGTGCCAAGACAACTATGAAGTACCCATCTGTTTATCTAGATGGAGAAGGAGCGCGTGGTACCATGTTGTCCATTGCCTTTGCGAATGCAGGGCAACACCAAGATACAGGTGCCAAGATGATCCACAACGCCCCTCATACCAGTTCATCTATCGTATCGAAATCTATTGCGAAAGGTGGCGGAAAGGTAGACTACCGTGGACAAGTAACCTTTAACAAAAATTCCAAGAAATCAGTTTCTCACATCGAGTGTGACACCATTATTATGGATGATTTATCTGCATCAGATACCATTCCATTTAATGAAATCCACAACTCACAAGTTGCTTTGGAGCACGAAGCTAAGGTTTCAAAAATTTCAGAAGAACAACTTTATTATTTGATGAGTCGTGGTCTGTCTGAATCAGAAGCGACAGAAATGATTGTCATGGGATTTGTCGAGCCCTTCACCAAAGAACTTCCAATGGAATACGCCGTTGAGTTAAACCGACTCATTAGCTATGAAATGGAAGGATCCGTAGGATAACTCTTTTCAACAGAAAAATAAAATCACAATGGATCGAGTCCATTGTGATTTTTGCTTATAATTTTTCATTTACATAGCGAACGAATTCATTCCACCAAACCTTCAAGAAAAAGCTCTTTTCAATGGTTTTTCTGGCTACCATCTCAACGGATGGTTGCTTCCCTTCCAGATACCCTCGCCCCACTTTATCTGGATCGGAGTATTGCAATTTACCAACTGTCGTACCAGATGAGAGAGGCGCCTTGAATTGAGTTTGGCTACTGTCAAATTTAATCTTTGGTTCTATTTGGTTACTCTGCTTTTCAACAATGTAAAAGTCCTTTTTGGCGACTGCAGTAGCTGTCTTTGACTTGCCATCCTGAACGGTTACCTTGCTATTTTGGTAGGGGTCCCCTTCCTTAATAATAATAGAGGAAATATAGGTTCGAACAACATAGTTCATCAGAGACGAAGTCGCCACAAAGCGGGCATAAGGATCTCCGTCAACCGCATCCACCCCTAGGACGACCGTTATCATGTGGATCCCATTTTGCGTAGTGGAAGCTGCAAAGGAAATTCCTCCTTTAGAAGAGTTACTAACACGAAGGCCGTCTACACCAGTTCGATAATTTGGCATCCCTTCTAGCATTAAATTCGGATTTTCAATCTGCATATTTGAAAAGAGGGCAGTTGGTTTAGAAGTGTACTTGGTCACCTCTGGAAAGTCTTCAAGTAAATGTTTCGCGATAACGGCAATATCATAGGCACTCAATTGGTTCTCATCATCTTTTCCTTCAGAATTCCCGTTAATAGTATAGGTGTTTAAGCCAGTTGCATTGATTAAATGAGGAGATTGAATCCCCCAGTCAGCTAATTTTTGCTTCATTTTTTTTACAAATTGTTCTTCTGAACCACCAACTTTCTCAGCCAAGGCCAAAGCAGCTGTGCTTGAATTGCCAACTAATAATGCTGTTAATAAGTTTTCAACCGTGTAACTATTTGCCACCATTGGAATGGAGCCGGCTCCTTCAATAGCATTCAAAGCCAATGCTTTCTCTGATACTTTGATAGGATCTTTTAAGGAAAGTTTCTTGTCATGAATCGCTTCAAAAATCAAATAGGTGGTCAATAAGGTCGATAATCCACCAACATCTCGCACTTTATCCGAGTCTTTTTCGTAAAGAATTTTCCCAGTATCTGCTTCAACGGCAATCGCGCTTTGAACGGGAAGATCCAAGTCATCGGCAAGTACCACCCCGAAGGAGAAATGGCTAAAAAAGATAATGAGTGTTAAAAAAGAAAGTAAGATTTTTTTCACAGTAGTTTCCCCATTTCATAGTCTTCTCTATTGTATCATAGAAATAAAGAATGGAAAATCGTAAATTGTTTCATAGTCAAAAAATCAGATATAGCAAGGGATTATGAAAGTGGGGAGGGCGAATATTCAGAAAATTTAGTTTACTTTTTTTTTAACTTGTGATATAATCTTAAACAAATCTAAAAAAACTAATGGAGAATTCCTATGAAAAAAAGTAAAGTATTAGCAGTTGCAGGAGTAACTCTCCTTGCAGCCGGATTTTTAGCTGCATGTTCTGGTTCTAACGCCAGCAAAGCAAGCTCAGGCGCAGATAAGAACTATGGTTATGTTTACACTACTGACCCTACAACTTTGGACTACACTGTATCCTCTAAATCTGCGACACAAGATCTTACTACAAACATTGTGGATGGTTTGATGGAAAATGACAAATACGGTAACCTCGTACCATCTCTTGCAGAAGACTGGTCAGTCTCAAAAGACGGTTTGACCTATACTTACAAGATTCGTAAGGGCGTTAAATGGTATGATGCAGACGGTGAAGAACGCGGTGAAGTAACAGCTAAAGACTTTGTAACTGGTTTGAAACACGCTGCTGATAAAAAATCAGAAGAACTTCCGCTAGTTCAAGGATCTATCAAAGGCTTGGATGATTACGTTCAAGGGAAAATCACAGACTTTAGCCAAGTTGGTGTAAAAGCTGTTGATGATTATACTCTTGAGTATACATTGAACAAACCGGAAACCTTCTGGAACTCTAAAACAACAAATGGGGTTTTGTTCCCAATTAGCACAGATTTCTTGAAGAGCAAGGGAGATGATTTTGGTCAACCTAACGATGTGAAATCAGTCCTTGCAAATGGACCATTCCTTTTGAAATCCATTACTTCAAAATCATCCGTTGTCTTTGAAAAGAATGACAACTACTGGGATAAGAAAAATGTTCACCTTAAAGAAGTGAAATTGACTTATTACGATGGATCAGACCAAGATTCATTGGCACGTGGTTTCTCTGATGGAGCTTATACAGCTGCTCGTCTTTTCCCATCAAGCTCAAACTTCGCAACAGTAGAGAAAAAATACAAAGACAATATCTATAACACACCAGCTGGTTCAGGTGCTGCGATCCTTGGTTTCAACATCGACCGTCAATCATACAAACACACTGCGAAGAAAACAGATGCTGAAAAATCAGCTACTAAAAAAGCAATCTTGAACAAAGATTTCCGTCAAGCCATCACTTTTGCCTTGAACCGTGAAAGCTACTCTGCTCAAGTAAACGGTAAGAAATATGCTCAACCAGCTATTCGTAACACGTATGTGGCACCAGCCTTCGTTCAAGTGAATGGTAAAGACTTTGGTGATATCGTTGCAGATAAGTTGACGACATATGGTGATCAATGGAAGGGTGTCAACCTCGCTGATGGCCAAGATGGTCTTTACGATAAATCTAAAGCAAAAGCACAACTTGAAAAAGCTAAAGCAGAATTGCAAAAAGATGGTGTTCAATTCCCAATTCATATCGATGTACCTGTAATTCAAAATGCAACCAGTGTTGTATCACGCATGCAATCATTGAAACAAACAGTAGAAGATACTCTTGGTAAAGACAACGTTGTTGTGGACCTTCAAATGATGGACCAAGATGAAGTCATGAACCTTACGTTGAACGTACCATCAGCTGCGGATGCCGATTGGGATCTTCAAGGTATGGTTGGATGGAACCCAGACTATCAAGACCCATCAACTTACCTTGATACTCTTCAACCATCTAATGAAGACCAAACGAAAGTTTACCTTGGTTTTGCAGGTGGTGTAGATAACCCTTCAGCAAAAGCAGTAGGTTTAGATAAGTTTGCGAAACTTCTTGATGATGCAAACAACGAATCACAAGATGTTGTGAAACGTTATGAAAAATATGCTGAAGCTCAAGCTTGGTTGACAGATAGCGCGATTGTAGTGCCTACAATGTCTACAAGCGGTGCAGCTACAGTTATCTCTAAAGTGGTTCCATTCTCAGCCCCATCGTCTCAATCTGGTAACAAAGGATCTGCCTACTTCAAATATGTAGAAGTACAAGATGAGCCTGTTACTAAGAAACAATATGATGAAGCTCTTAAAAAATGGGAAAAAGAAAAAGTTGACTCAAATAAGAAAGCTCAACAAGATCTTGAAAAACACGTGAAATAATTAAATTATTGCTTTTCATTAGAACTTTCTCTTCTAGGGGAGAAAGTTCTTTTGAACATTAAAGGAATGAAATATGAAAAAATATGTTTTTATGCGTATTTTACGTTCATTGGTATCAATCTTCCTTGTGACGACATTGACCTACATGATCATTTATACGCTTACTCCGAGAAATCTCATCTTCAAAAATGACCCAAACTATAACAAAGTTGCGAAGACAAAGGATTCGAAGATCAACTACGAAAACACTGTCTATGACCGCATGGGTTATTTAGAATACATGGACTCTAAAACCTTGCTACAAAAAGCAAGTAAAGAAAATTCTTCTGTAACGGTCGATGCAACGTCTGCTAACGAAAAGATCTATAACAAATACATTAACAAATTAGGTCATGGTTGGCAGTTGAAACGATTCCCAGAAAGCAAGTCCTTCTATGCAGTTCGAGAAATCCCAGTTTTTGAACGTGTTATTGGCTTTTATGCGAACTTGATTCAGTTTGATCATCCTGGAGTGGTTAAAGATGCTTCTAATCCAAACCTCAAACGCTACATCCGTATTGAAAACGATCCGTCTATTGGATGGTCTGTAGTTGGTTCTGGTACCAAGCACAAGTATCTCTTGTACTTCAATGGACAATTCCCATATGTTCATCAGAACTTTGTGAGCCTAAACCTTGGGGATTCTTACCCAACTTATTCAAATACTCCAGTTCTTCAAGTAATTTCGCAAGGACAAGGAACAACCAAGAAGAGTGAAGTGAATTTCCCTACAGGTAAGAAGATTTCTTCTATCGATATCTATTCACGTACCTACAAATCACCAAGTAAGGCAGACTCACAAGATATTGACCGTTTTGGTAAAGGAGATGCCTATACAGCAACATTGAGCAATTACGAAAATCCTTCCATGATTGCAAGTTCTTCCATTATTGGTTTGATCGGTATTGCCATTGCTTACTTGATTGCGATCCCACTCGGATCTTATATGGCTCTTTTGAAGAACTCATGGTTTGATAGTATTTCAACTGGTGCTTTGACATTCATGATGTCTCTTCCAACTATTGCCTTGGTTTATATCGTACGTTTGGCAGGTTCTCTATTTGGACTTCCAGATTCATTCCCAGTTCTTGGGGCACAAGATTGGCGTTCATACGTCTTACCATCGCTGATTCTGGGCTTGTTGAGTGCACCATTTATTGCCGTTTGGATCCGTCGGTACATGATCGACATCCACTCGCAAGATTTTGTCCGTTTTGCTCGTTCAAAAGGTTTGTCAGAAAAAGAAATTTCGAAAAAACATATTTTCAAAAATGCCATGGTGCCATTGGTATCCGGTATCCCAGGATCGATTATTGGGGTTATCTCAGGTGCGACTCTTACAGAAACGGTCTTTGCCTTCCCTGGTATGGGTAAAATGTTGATTGACTCTATTAAAGCATCAAATAACACCATGGTGATCGGACTTGTCTTTATTTTTACTTCACTCGGTATCTTTGCAGCGATGTTAGGAGATATCTTGATGACAGTGCTTGACCCACGGATTAAATTGACAAATACGAAAGGAGGCAAATAATGGCTACAGTCGATAAAACTAAATTTCAATTTGTAAAACGTGATGATTTTGCCTCTGAAGTAATTGATGCTCCTGCGTATTCTTACTGGAGATCCGTATTCAGACAGTTCTTGAAAAAAAGAACGACCATTATTATGCTGGCCATCTTGGTTAGTATCTTATTGATGAGTTTTGTTTACCCAATGTTTTCAAAATTCGATTACAACGATGTTAGTAAGGTAAACGACTTTACAGCTCGTTTGAATCCACCTAGTGCCAAAGCCTTCTTCGGTACAGATAACAACGGTAAATCTCTCTTTGATGGGGTTTGGTTCGGGGCTCGTAACTCCATTGTTATTTCCTTTATTGCGACAGTGATTAATGTGGTCGTCGGTGTTATCGTTGGTGGTATTTGGGGAATTTCAAAATCCATCGACCGAATTATGATGGAAGTTTACAACGTTATTTCAAACATTCCGTTCATGTTGATCGTTATCGTCTTGACCTATTCTATGGGATCTGGTTTCTGGAATTTGATTCTGGCCATGTCCTTGACAGGTTGGATCGGAATTGCCTACACTATTCGTGTCCAAATTATGCGTTACCGTGATTTGGAATATAACCTTGCCAGCCGAACTTTGGGAACACCAACCTTTAAAATTGTAACAAAAAATATTTTGCCACAATTGGTATCGGTTATCGTGACCCAAACATCTCAGTTGCTTCCAAGTTTTATTTCTTACGAAGCCTTCCTTTCATTCTTTGGATTAGGTCTTCCAATCACCGTTCCAAGTTTGGGACGCTTGATTTCTGACTATTCTCAAAACGTGACAACAAATGCCTACCTATTCTGGATTCCGTTGACTGTTTTGATCTTAGTATCCTTGTCATTCTTTATCGTCGGACAAAACTTAGCCGATGCCAGCGACCCACGTACACATAGATAGGAGGAGTAGATATGACATCAAATAACAATATTATTTTATCTGCTCAAGATATCGTAGTGGAATTTGACGTGCGCGATCGCGTACTGACAGCTATTCGTGGCGTATCGCTTGAGCTAGTAGAAGGTGAAGTTCTTGCCTTAGTTGGTGAATCTGGATCCGGAAAATCAGTTTTGACAAAAACCTTCACCGGTATGTTAGAAGATAATGGCCGTATTGCCAAAGGTAGTATTAAATACCGCGGTCAAGAATTGACAGAGCTGAAATCCAATAAAGATTGGGAAACCATTCGTGGGTCTAAGATTGCTACGATTTTCCAAGATCCTATGACCAGCTTGGATCCAATCAATACCATTGGATCACAAATTACAGAAGTCATTATCAAACACCAAGGAAAAACACCTAAAGAAGCTAAAGAAATGGCTTTGGATTATATGGACAAAGTTGGTATTCCAGATGCAGAACGCCGTTTTGACGAATACCCATTCCAATACTCTGGTGGGATGCGTCAACGGATCGTTATCGCCATTGCCTTGGCCTGCCACCCAGACATTTTGATCTGTGATGAACCAACGACAGCCCTTGATGTAACGATTCAGGCCCAAATCATTGATTTGTTGAAATCATTGCAAAAAGAATACCAATTTACAGTTATCTTTATCACCCACGACCTTGGTGTTGTTGCAAGTATTGCTGATAAAGTAGCGGTTATGTATGCTGGTGAGATTATAGAGTTTGGTAAAGTAGAAGAAATTTTCTATGACCCTAAACATCCATATACTTGGAGTTTGCTTTCAAGTTTGCCACAATTATCAACATCAGATGGAGACCTTTACTCTATTCCAGGTACACCACCATCCTTGTATGCTCCAATTGAAGGAGATGCCTTCGCCCTTCGCTCAGATTATGCTATGCAAATAGACTTTGAAGAGCCAGCTCCAGCCTTCAAGATTACAGATACACACTGGGCTAAGACTTGGTTGCTTCATCCAGATGCTCCAGCAGTCCATAAACCTGAAGTAATTGAAAACCTTCACGAAAAAATTGGCTCAAAAATGGGCTTCACTCACATTACAGATTAGGAGGAAGGAAATGACTGAAAAATTAGTTGAAATTAAAGATTTAGAAATTTCCTTCGGTGAAGGAAGTAAAAAATTCGTTGCTGTTAAAAATGCAAACTTTTTTATCAACAAGGGGGAAACATTCTCTCTTGTAGGTGAATCAGGAAGTGGTAAAACAACAATCGGACGTGCGATCATCGGTCTGAATGATACAAGCGCTGGAGAAATTTACTACGGTGGTCGTAAGATCAATGGTAAAAATACTCACAGTGAAAAGTCTGAGTTGCTCCGGAAGATTCAAATGATCTTCCAAGATCCAGCTGCCAGTTTGAATGAGCGTGCAACCGTCGACTATATCATATCTGAAGGTTTGTACAACCATCATTTATTTAATAGTGAAGAAGAGCGTCAGGAAAAGGTAAAGAATATCATGCATGAAGTCGGTCTTCTTGCAGAACATTTGACACGTTATCCTCACGAATTCTCCGGGGGCCAACGCCAACGGATCGGGATTGCTCGTGCCCTTGTCATGAATCCAGAATTTGTTATTGCTGATGAACCAATCTCAGCCTTGGACGTTTCGGTTCGTGCACAAGTACTCAACCTATTGAAAAAATTCCAAAGAGAATTTGGACTGACATACTTATTCATTGCCCATGACCTATCGGTTGTCCGTTTCATCTCTGACCGTATTGCGGTTATCTATAAAGGAGTTATCGTAGAGGTGGCAGAAACAGAAGAACTCTTCAATCATCCAATCCATCCCTATACCCAATCCCTTCTTTCAGCAGTCCCAATTCCAGATCCAATTTTAGAACGCAAAAAAGTTCTTAAAATCTACGATCCAGAACAACATGACTACTCTGAAGATAAACCACAAATGGTTGAAATCAAACCAGGACATTATGTCTGGGCTAATAAAGCAGAAGAAAGCAAATATAGACAAGCTTACAAATGAGAGTGGGACAGAAATCGGTCATTCGTTAGAATTCGATTTCGTCGTTCCACCTCCGCACAATTGAGTAGGGCTGTAAAAGCTGATGAAATCAGCGTAGTATAGCCCACTCAACCACTGCGTCTTGCTCGACAATCCAAAGACAATTGAGAGGCTAGGACTTTTGTCCCAGCCTCTATTTTTTCTATTTTTAAAAAAATATAAAAAAAGTATTGACAGATAAGAAATGGCGTGATATACTAATATAGTTGTCGCAAGAGAGCGACAAAGACCTTTGAAA
>NZ_JAAPAW010000010.1:0-106107 GCF_014435245.1 Streptococcus sp. IMAU 99161
AATTGAGGAACAAGGCCGTTGCTTAATCTTTTATTATTTCATTGTCTACTTGACTGGGAGCAGTTCATTTTGTCCCAGCCTCTTAATTGCTTTATTTTGTACGTTTGAATTTAGCGTTTTTAAGAAGCATAAGATCCCCTTGATTGCTAGAACTTAACTTAGATAGATCAACTGTTAAATAATCACCGTCAATCTTGTATGTAATCTTTTCTCCACTACCATCTGTTGAGGTAATTGTTTTCTCTTTTTGATTGATTTTGACAACATAAGATCTCTCAATCTTTTGACCAGCGACTTCACCCGCAATGTTGAGGGTTCCTTTTGAATCTTTGATCTTAATAGAAACTTCAAAATTAATAAGGTCTCCAATAGACTCTAATTGACTACCTGATAAGCCTTGCTCCTCAAGAATTTTCTTAAGTTCAGTTTTTGATGGTTTGTAGACATAAGTGCCGTTATCACTTTTGGCACCACAAGCTACTAACAAACCAAGTGCAAAAATACCAACAAGTCCTAAAATAAGACGTTTCACATGTTTCATAATCAATCTCCTCATGTACCTTATAATCAAATTTTACCATTATTTTAATACCGATTCAAGATGTTTTAAAGAAAAAAGAACAGGTACCCCTGCTCTTTTAGATGATTATTTTGTGCGTTTGAATTCAGCGTTTTTAATAAGTGACGAAGCAAATTGGTTAGTTGATTCTTGATCTCTCGTGAAGATAAATGTCAATGTATCTCCTTTAATCCTGTATCGAATGTTATCGCCTTTTTCTTCTTTCGCAGCAATTGTTTTAGTTTTTTGATTGATCGTAATTTCTGTTGAATCTGTGGTTTTATGGCCTGGTCTTTTAGTTTTAATAGTTAAATATCCTTCTGAACCGTTAATTTCAACTGATAATTCTAAGGAATATTTATTATTTAAAGAATCAATATCCGAGCTAGATGCACCTTGCTCTTTAAGAATTTTCTTCATTTCTGCTGTCGATGGTTTGTAAACATAGGTTCCATTGTCACCTTTTGCACCACACCCAGTTAAAAGAAAAATAGCAAAGAAAGCTACTAGAGCCAAAATAAACTGTTTAAAGTTTTTCATAATTTCTCCTCATTTCATAGAATATCCCTATTATAGCAACAATTCCATTGCATCGCAATGAAATTGTTACATTATTTAGTTTGACTGGGTTCAAACTATTGCTATTAGATAAAGATCAAAAATTTAGTTAGAATTCTAATAGACAATCATAATAAATACACATAAAAAGGTAGGATTTAGATCCCACCTCTATTAACTATTTAATTTTTTTAAACTTAGCAATTTTCATGTAGTTCTTAAACATGTCTGTGTCACCCATCAAAGAATTCTTCACATTCTTAATCGTTAACACATTTCCTGAAACTTGATAAGCAATTTCTGCTTTTCCATACTCATTTTTTGAGACAAGAGTTTTAGCTTTTTGGTCTACTTCCAAATCAATCACTTGATTATGCTTTTGTCCAGCAGCATTCGTGTTTACTTTCATCTCACCTTTCTTATCATTGATTGTAATAGAAATAGTGAATGAGTAATCATCACCTATCAAAGATTGAAATTCACTTGGCATAATTTCTTTTATTTCATCTTTAGTAGGCTCAAACACGTAAGTACCGTTATCACTTTTAGCGCCACAGGCTACCAAAAAAACTGCTGCAAAGACAGCTACAAAAGCTAATAAAAGACGTTTAAAATTTTTCATCATCTTCTCCTTTATGATATGATTTACAGTCATTATAGCAACAAATGAGCAACATCACAAGGAGATATAGTAAATGTAAAATGATTGTAACATCATTAAAACTGCACTATTTAGTAGTGTTTAACGAAAAGCAAGCAGAGGCAAAGGACCAGTTAGTATTCTGAATATCTATAGTTCACCTTACATCATTATTGACAAAAAACCGAGGTCGAAACCCCGGTTTTCATATTGATTGGAAACTCTATTATTTAAGAGTAACTGAAGCTCCAGCTTCTTCCAATTTAGCTTTAAGTTCTTCAGCTTCAGCAGCTGGAACACCTTCTTTGATGACACCTGGTGCACCATCAACAAGTTCTTTAGCTTCTTTAAGTCCAAGACCTGTGATTTCACGTACAACTTTGATAACGCCAACTTTTTTGTCACCAGCAGCTGTCAATTCGATGTCGAATGAATCTTTAGCAGCACCTGCGTCAGCACCACCAGCAGCAGCTACAGCTACAGGAGCAGCTGCAGTTACACCAAATTCTTCTTCGATAGCTTTTACAAGGTCGTTCAATTCAAGGATTGAAGCTTCTTTAATTTCAGCAATAATGTTTTCAATGTTCAATGCCATTGTTATTTCCTCCAAATAAGTTTTTAATTTTATAATAGTTTTTTGTAGCTAGGCTACGCTGCGCAGATTAAGCTGCGTCTTCTTTGTTGTCTGCAACCGCTTTGACTGCAAGAGCAACGTTGCGCACTGGCGCTTGAAGTACAGAAAGGAGCATAGAAAGAAGTCCTTCGCGACTTGGAAGACTCGCAAGTGCAATAATTTCTTCTTTAGATGCGACAGCACCTTCAATGGCACCACCTTTGATTTCAAGTGCGTCAGCGTCTTTAGCAAAGTCGTTCAAGATCTTCGCTGGTGCAACTACATCTTCATGTGAAAATGCAACTGCAGATGGTCCAACAAATGATGATGCCAATTCTTCAAGACCAGCTTTTTCAGCAGCACGACGCAAGATTGAGTTTTTAATCACTTTGAACTCAACTTCGCTTTCGCGAAGGTTGCGACGAAGAACAGTATCTTGTTCAACTGTCAAACCACGAGAATCTACAACAACGATAGAAACGGCAGCTTTCATTTTTTCAGCTACTACGTCTACTAATTCCGCTTTCTTAGCAATAATTGCTTCACTACTCATTAGTGTGTTCACCTCCGTAATTATTTTGCTTGGGGAATTTTTCCAAAAGAAAAACGCGCCCAAACCTAGACACGAAAGTACAATACGCTTCATATAATGGATACGTTTTGTCCTCGGTAGGATTCTTATGAGTCGAGCTCCCCTACTGTCTTAGGCAGTTTTTTCAAACCATTAGTTAGTTTACCACATAAAAAAAAAGAATGCAAGTACTTTTGCAAACTTTTTTTATTTTTAATCGTTGTAGAGACTTTTGATATTATTCAGCCAAGCATATGCTAATCCCATCAATACTCCACCTCCAACCCAGTTGGCCACAAAGGTCACACCGTAATGCCGGAGAATATTAAACAATTCATAATGTGGCAATTGACTGGATACCGGATTAAAGCCTAATAGAGAGAAAGAAGCAAAATTGGCTGCCAAGTGTTCATTGGTCATAAAGACAAACATATAGATAGCTGACAAGGCTAATAGGACTTTTGCTGTTTCATCCTTAAAGTACAAATAGGAAAGAATGGCAATGTTTACAAAGATATTTGCGATAATCCCTTCAAAGAAAACCACTTGATTGGTCCGTTGCAGTTTATTTTCAGCAACTGTCGCAAGGAAACCTTTTGGGTCTACATGAGCAAAAGCCGTTGTCTGATTAAACAGAAAAGCAACGAGTAAGGCACCGACTAAATTAAAGAATGTACAGTATAAAAGAATTTCCAAAGCTTTTTTCCAGTTAATTTTCTTTAGATAAGTCCCTGATGTTAAATACATCATATTGGAAGTGGTCAATTCTGTATTTAAGAAGAGAAGATAAACAAGACCCCAAGCAAAGATAAATGGAAATAAAAATCTCCCCGAACCTGGTAAAAAAGTATTTAAGAGGTCTGCGGCTACAGCTCCTACAGCAGTGCTTAAAGTAAGAAAACCACCCGCAAACATGGAGCGAACAACATAACGGGTCTTGGACTTCTTGTAAAGATCTTCTTTCTTATTGCAAGCAGCACCAATCTTCTGAGCGAAATTAGATTCAGTCATAAACATCTCCTTATATTCAGATTGTGAATAAAATCATTATATCATAGAGATAAAATTTTGAAAAGGTTTTCAGAGTTAAAAATCGGCTATCGGCAGAAATACGTTTTAATTCGTTTTAACAATAAAAAGAAGAGGCTAAATCAGCCTCTCTCTTAGGAATTAGCGTAAACGGTTTGCCCAAGCGATATCCAAATTCAAAATTTCTTGAGATGTAAATTGTTGACGATATGGATTGTATACAGTTCCTGTAACTCCGCCTTGAACATTTGGTGAATCATACTGTGTTAAATTGTATGCCTCAATAATATGGTTTAATTTTGCATTATAGCTTGTATCAGTTGCATAGACGCCTGTCAAAGCAGCGGTTGCATCTTGATAGCTAGATGTATTGCTCTTCCAAGCACCTGCAAAGTGTCCTTGTTTTAAAACTGCTACATAATCTTGCAGTGATTCATAGTAGCTTGGATAAGAACGGAAGGCATCATTAATGGTATACATGTTACCTGAGCCGTCATCTTCTAATGTTTGCATTACTGCTGATTGACCAGCATAGCTACCTTTAATCCCGAAAAGATTGTAATGAGGGTAAGAAGCCAAACCAGACTGACCTGAACCACTTTCAAGAATCGCTTGTGCAATCATTACAGATGCATATAGGTCATTTTCCTGACCAAGTTGGCGAGCAGATTCTCCGATTTGTGAGATAAATGCTTCAGTTGGATCTTGGTAGGCTTGATAAGTTCCATCATTTGCTCCAACGGAGGTCACATGTTCGCTCATCGCTGCAGCAAACGTCCCAACTGCCACAACGGAAACGACGAACCCTAATAATTTCGTTTTATTCCGAATTTTTATTTTCATAATTCTATTTATCTCCAAATATTTTTTATCATCTTTTATCTTTAAAACGATTATACCATATAAATAGAATAAAACAAAGACACTTATATTACACTTGTATTACAATTCCGAGATAAATCCAAAACAAAAATGACATTTTCATGTCATTTCAATTTATTTCGTAAAAAGCATGATCTAGAATTTCATCCCATGACTTCTCTAGTCCTTCTTTTGTAACGGAAGAAAAGATAATGAAACTATCTGACGTGTCAAAGTCTAGTTTTTTCTTAATCATCGACTCGTGTTTGTTCCATTTTCCTCGTGGGATCTTATCCGCCTTAGTCGCAACAAGAATGACGGGAATTTCGTAGTATTTCAAGAATTCATACATCTGAACATCATCTGCAGATGGTTCGTGTCGAAAGTCAACCAGACTAACAACTGCTTTTAAGTTTTCACGACTAGTCAAGTACTCTTCAATCATGCGTCCCCACTTCTCCCGCTCTTTTTTAGAGACACGGGCATAGCCATAACCTGGTACATCGACAAGACGAAGTTTATCATCAATATTGAAGAAATTTAGCAATTGGGTCTTTCCAGGTTTTCCAGAAGTTCTGGCTAGGTTCTTTCGATTCAAGAGAGTATTAATAAAAGAAGACTTGCCGACATTTGATCGACCGGCAAGTGCAACTTCTGGAATATCATCTTGAGGATAGTGACTCTTATTTGCAGCGCTTAAGAGAATATCCGCATTGTGTGTGTTTATTTCCATGTTTTATCTTTCTAGGCTGTTTCAAGAATTGGTTTTTCCGTTCCATCCACGGCTTCTTTGGTGATGCGAACCAATTTGACATCTTCTTGACTTGGAACTTCAAACATGACATCCATCATGGTTTCTTCGATAATGGAGCGAAGTCCACGAGCTCCAGTCTTTCTTTCGATGGCTTTATTAGCAATCTCTTGAAGTGCTTCATCATCAAATTCCAATTCCACATTATCGTAAGAAAGCAAGGTTTGGTATTGTTTTACCAAGGCATTGCGTGGCTCTTTGAGAATGCGGACGAGGTCATCAACAGTCAATTGCTCAAGAGCCGCAAAGACTGGAAGGCGTCCAATCAATTCAGGGATAATCCCAAATTTTTGAATATCTTCTGCAACGATTTCTTGCATATAAGAGCTTGCTTCATCAATAGCCTTGTTATTTTTACCAAAACCAATGATTTTCTCACCTAAGCGTTGTTTAACAATTTCTTCGATCCCGTCAAATGCTCCACCAACGATGAAGAGAATATTTTTCGTATCCACTTGGATCATTTCTTGTTGAGGGTGCTTGCGACCACCTTGAGGGGGAACGCTAGCAACTGTCCCCTCAATGATCTTCAAGAGCGCTTGTTGGACACCTTCACCGGAAACATCACGAGTGATCGAGACATTTTCGCTTTTCTTAGCGATTTTATCAATTTCATCCACATAGATGATCCCACGTTCTGCACGTTCAATATTGAAATCCGCTGCCTGAAGGAGCTTTAAGAGAATATTTTCAACGTCTTCTCCTACATAACCAGCTTCAGTCAAGGCAGTCGCATCAGCAATGGCAAATGGAACATTCAAGCTACGTGCCAATGTTTGGGCTAAGAAGGTCTTACCTGAACCAGTTGGGCCGATCATGAGGATGTTTGATTTTTGCAATTCTACATCAGTATCATCTTCACGTGTATCGTGGTAATTGATCCGTTTATAGTGATTGTAAACGGCTACGGCAAGAGCACGTTTGGCACGGTCTTGACCGATGACATAGTGGTTCAAAATTTGAAGCAATTCGATTGGTTTTGGAACTTCGCTAAGATCTGCAAGTACTTCTTCAGCGAGTTCTTCACGAATGATTTCTTGGGCTAACTCGACGCATTCATTACAAATGAAGGCATTGTTCCCAGCGATAATTTTTTGGACTTCATCTTGACTCTTACCGCAAAATGAACAGTAGACCATCATATCCGAATTTTGATTGGTTGGCATGGTTTTCCTCTTTCTGTCGTTTATTTGATTGATTTTATCTTAAAACAGGGTCATGTAAAAGGCGTGAATAGAATTGACGAGGTTGGTAAACGCATTTAGCAAGAATAAAATGGCCAGGCCAAAGCGTTTCTTTCGAAAGGTTTGGAGCGCACAAATCAGACAGATGACGCACAGGACTGCTGTAAAAAAACCAAATACACTGCGTTCCATTAGTCTAATTCCTTTCTCTTGTAGTAGTGAACTGTAAAATCGTAAGGATTTTTCTCGTCTTTTGGATGATGGACTTGACGGATCCTTTCATAGAGGTTCTGATCAATCTCCGGTGCATAGGTATCCCCATCGATCTCAGCATGAATCTCGGTCTGGATCAACTCTTCTAACTGATCTGAGAATAACTGGAGGATTTGGCTTCCACCGATAATATACAAACTCTTTTCTTGATTCTGATACCAGTCCAAGACTTCTTCTTTGCTGTGCATGACAAGGACATCCTCGTTCTCCGCATTGTAGGATTGATCTTGCGTTAGAATAATACTGGTACGGCCTGGTAGGACGCGTTTTTTTATACCATCAAAGGTGACTCGCCCCATGAGGATTACTTGCCCCATGGTCGTTTGTTTGAAATGCTGGAGCTCTGCTGGCAGATGCCACGGCATAACATGGTCTTTTCCAATGATGCCGTTCTCTGTCTGAGCCCAGATACCAATCATCTTTTTCATTCTCTCATCCTTTACACTGATACTTCTATTTTATCAAATTTTCTTCTAAAAGACTGATTTCAACTACCTAGTTTAGCGGATATTTTTCAGAGACAAACAGAAAAAAACCGCGAGGATTTCGCGGTTTTTTAGCCACAATCGAGCTTAGTCTTCTTTTTTGCGTTTGGCAAGTCCAAATAATGAGAGACCTGCAAGAGCACTAAAGATTGCTAGACCAGCAGTAGAAGATTCTTTTGTACCAGTATTTGGAAGTTGTGCTGTTGGATCTTGAGGATCGATATACGTCACTTCCTCTTTCGTTTCTGGAACGACTGGAACAGTTGGTTCTTCTGGTTTTGGTTGCGGTTGTGGTGTTGGAGTCGGCATTGGGCTTGGTGTTACTGTCTTCTTGTAGATGTGTTGGATATTTCCATCTTTATCAACTACAGATTTCACAAAGTCATAACCTGGAATGTCTTTCTTCGGTTGTTCGCCGTCTTCAGTTGGGTAACCTGGAATTGGTTTACCATTTTCATCTACG
The DNA here is from genome assembly GCF_014435245.1 of Streptococcus sp. IMAU 99161. Classification (NCBI taxonomy): domain Bacteria; kingdom Bacillati; phylum Bacillota; class Bacilli; order Lactobacillales; family Streptococcaceae; genus Streptococcus; species Streptococcus sp. IMAU 99161. Next base: position 8,048 of record NZ_JAAPAW010000010.1, read on the forward strand.
TGTGACGTTGTCACTTTTTCGTAAACGTGTTCGAAATCACCATTTGGCAATTTCTTCGTTTCTACGAAGCGGTAACCTGGAATTTTAGCTTTTGGCTCTTCTCCATCAACTGTAGGATATCCTGGGATTTCCTTACCTTCTTTGTCCACAAACTTAGTGATTGGACGAACAGTTGGTGTGTAAGTCGCTTGTGCTTTGGTTCCATTCACATCTTCACGAACCACTGTCACTGCTGGTGCAGTTCCTGTGAATTCTGGTTCTGGTGTGAAGGTTACAGTACCGTCTGCTGCTACTGTGTAAGTACCAACACCTGGGATAGTCTTGGTTGTTGAGCCATCGTCAAAGGTTGCTGGAACCTTGTCGTTCATTGGAACACGGCTATCACCTTCTGTAAAGACTGGTTTACCTGTTTGGGTTTGACCTTTGTTTCCAATTGAAGTTACTGGTTCTGCAGTAGGAGCAACTGGCGTTACAGTTGGTGTGTAAGTCGCGGTCACTGGTGTACCGTTCTTATCTACCCGTTTGACTGTTACACCGGTACCTTTACCTGTAAATGATTTTTCTGGAACGAAGGTTACAGTTCCATCTGGTGCAACTGTATAAGTTCCTTCACCTGGAATGGTCTTCGTTGTTGAACCATCTTCGAAGGTTGCTGGTACATCATCATCCATTGGCACACTTGGGTGACCAGGTGTGAAGTTTGGCTTACCTGTTTGGGTTTGACCTTGGATGTCTGTCGATGCTACTGGATCAGCAGTTGGTGTTACCGGAGTCACAGTTGGTGTGTAAGTTGCTTGGGCTTTAGTGCCGTTCACGTCTTCTCGTACCACAGTTACTGCTGGTGCAGTTCCGACGAATGATTTCTCTGGTACGAATGTAACTGTTCCATCTGCTGCTACTGTGTAAGTACCAACACCGTCTACAGTCTTCGTAGTTGAACCATCATCGAAGGTTGCAGGTACATCATCGTTCAAAGGCACACGGCTGTCGCCTTCTGTGAAGACTGGTTTACCTGTTTGTGTTGCACCTTGAACATTCGTTGATGTTGCAGGAGTTGCTGTTGGAGTAACTGGTGTCACAGTTGGAGTATACTTCGCTGTAGCTGGGGTACCATTCTTGTCCACACGTTTAACCGTTACACCTGTTCCTGTTCCTGTGAATGATTTTTCTGGAACGAAGGTGACAGTTCCATCTGGTGCTACAGTGTAAGTTCCTTCACCCGGAATGGTCTTAGTAGTTGAACCGTCTTCAAAGGTTGCTGGCACATCATCATCCATTGGGATTGCAGGGTTACCAGGTGTGAAGTTTGGTTTGCCTGTTTGTGTTTTCCCTTGGATATCTGTAGAGGTTGCAGGTTCTGCAGTTGGTACGACTGGAGTAATCTTCGGTGTGTAGGTTGTTTCAGCTGGAGTACCATTTGTATCTTTGGCTTGAACCTTAACGGCAACGACTTCACCTGAATATGACTTATCAGTCGGAGTGAAGGTGACAACACCTGTTTCTTTATCAACAGTGAACGTACCGATTTCTTTACCTTCTGGTGATTTCGCAACTACTGATGCAGCTGGTTGGCCATTTTCGTCAAGAAGAGTAATGGTATCCTTGTCGATTGGGGCAACTGGATCTCCTTCTGTGAAGGTCACTGTACCAGTTTGAACCACACCTTGAGGTTCTTCTGATTCAGCTGGTGTTGCCGTTGGTGTTACTGGAGTTACAGTTGGGGTGTACTTAGCAGTTGCTGGAGTACCGTTCTTATCCACACGCTTAACAGTTACGCCTGTTCCTAATCCTGTGAATGATTTTTCTGGAACGAAGGTGACTGTTCCGTCTGGTGCTACTGTGTATGTTCCTTCACCTGGAATGGTCTTAGTAGTTGATCCATCTTCAAAGGTTGCTGGCACAGTATCATCCATTGGCACACTTGGGTTACCTTCGGTAAAGGTTGGTTTACCTGTTTGGGTTTTACCTTGGATATCTGTAGAGGTTGCAGGTTCTGCTGTTGGTACGACTGGAGTAATTTTCGGTGTATATGTTGTTTCAGCTGGTGTGCCATTTGTATCTTTGGCTTGAACCTTAACTGGAACGACTTCACCTGAGTAAGATTTATCCGTTGGTGTGAAGGTGACAACACCGCTAGTCTTATCAACTGTGTAAGTACCGATTTCTTTACCTTCTGGTGACTTAGCTACTACTGATGCAGCTGGTTGGCCATTTTCGTCAAGAAGAGTAATGGTATCCTTGTCGATTGGGGCAACTGGATCTCCTTCTGTGAAGGTTACAGTTCCAGTTTGTACCACACCTTGAGGTGCTTCAGATGTAGCTGGCGTTGCGGTTGGAGTAACTGGTGTTACTGTTGGGGTATACTTAGCTGTTGCTGGTGTACCGTTCTTATCGACACGTTTAACCGTTACGCCTGTTCCTGTTCCTGTGAATGATTTTTCTGGAACGAAGGTGACTGTTCCGTCTGGTGCTACTGTGTATGTTCCTTCACCTGGAACGGTCTTGGTAGTTGATCCATCTTCAAATGTTGCTGGTACAGTGTCGTCCATGGGCACACTTGGGGTTCCTGCAGTAAAGACAGGTTTACCTGTTTGTGTTTGGCCTTGTTTGTCCGTTGAAGTTGCAGGTTCTGCAGTTGGCTTCACTGGAGTTACAGTTGGTGTATACTTAGCTGTTGCTGGTGTACCGTTCTTATCGACACGCTTAACAGTTACGCCTTCAGGTGTTCCAACATAAGTAGGAAGTGGCTTGAATGTAACCGTTCCGTCTGGAGCTACTGTATAAGTACCAACGCCATCTACTGTCTTCGTCGTTGATCCGTCTTCAAATGTTGCAGGAACGGTATCGTCCATTGGTACACGGCTATCGCCTTCAGTGAAGACTGGCTTACCTGTTTGAGTGGCACCTTGGATATCTGTAGAGGTTACCGGAGTACCTGTCGGTTTCACTGGTGTCACAGTTGGTGTGTAGGTCGCTTGAGCCTTGGTTCCGTTCATGTCTTCACGCACAACAGTTACTGCTGGTGCAGTTCCGATGAATGATTTTTCTGGAACGAAGGTAACTGTACCATCTGCTGCTACTGTGTAAGTACCTACATTTGGAATTGTCTTAGTTTTTGTCCCATCGTCAAATGTCGCTGGGACAGCTTCATTGATCGCTACTGTCTTCTCAACGCCGTCAACGTTTACCGTTCCACCTTGGAATTCCGGTTTGCCTGTTTGAGTGGCACCTTGAATATCAGTGGTTTCAGCTGGCGTTGCGGTTGGAGTTACAGGGACGATTTCTGGTGTGTAAGTTGTATCAACTTTAATACCGTTTGAGCTTTCAGCTTGAACCTTCACTGGTGTAACTGCACCGGTGTAAGATTTATCAGTCGGTGTGAAGGTTACTTGGCCAGTTACTGGGTCAATTGTGAAGTTACCAATCACAGTTATACCGTCAGCCGCATAGGCTGGTGTAGTCCCGTTTACTTCATTCCCATCTTTATCCAAAAGTTTATAGCTGTTTGCTTTAATGGTTACAGGTTTGTTTTGACCATTTACTTGAACAGTTGTGCCTGCAAAGGTTGGAGTACCCGTTTGCGTTGCACCTTGGATGTCCTTAGATTTAGCAGGTTGTGCAGTTGGTTTAGCAGCTACTACAGTTGGAGTGTATGTCGCATCAGAAGTAATTGTCGCTGTCTTACCAGCTGCGTTTGTAATAGTTGCTGTTGCTTGGACTGTTATTCCTCTTGCAGTTCCAACAAAGTCTTTTTCAGGTGTGAAGGTTACAGCACCTGTAGTAGGATCAATTGTATAGCTTCCTTCTCCTGCTACGGTCACTGTTGTCGCATCAGTTGGTTGACCAGTCGCTGGATCCACCAATTTCTTGCTGGTGATTTGAGCAGTCTTGTCGTTACTTAAATCAAAGGTTGGTGTTTGGGTTTGAGGAATATTTTGAATGTCTTCAGAAACTTTATTTGTAGGAGTAACGGTAATCGGTGTCACAGTTGGAGTATACTTCGCAGTCGCTGTCTTAACGTACTCATCACGAATCGTACCATCTTTGTCTCGTCCAACTGGCGCAGATAGCGAAACCGTTACGCCATTCGCAGTGCCTGTAAATCCTGGTTCTGGAACGAAGGTCACTTGACCAGTCGTATCATCGATAGTGTAAGTTCCTTCTCCTGCCACCTTAACAGAAAGAGCATTTGTCGGTTGACCAGTTGCTGGGTCTACCAACTTAGCAGGATATAGCGCACTTGGAGTGATAGCAACCTTATTACCATCTAAGTTAGTTCCTACTACGTTAAAGGTTGGTGTACCAGTTTGGGTTGCACCTTGTACATCAGTAGACGTCTTGTTTTCGCCTTCGATGTCTTTTGGCGTTACAGTCGGGATGTAAAGACCGTCCATGGTACGGATGGCTGTATCGACATTGGCTTCCATGTCTGGGAATTTCGTTGACCAACCTGTGTCATAGCCATTGGTATCTGTACGACGGATCGAAATACCATCTGCCGTTCCTAGGAAGTGATCTTCTGGGATGAATTCCACATCTACTGAAGTTCCGTTTGGCGTGATCTTGTATTTCCCTTGACCAGCCACAGCATAGTAGCCATCGGCTCCTGGAGTGACGACTTGACCTGTACGGTTGTCCACCATCTGCGGAGCTACTGTTTCGTCAATCTTAGCATTCTCAGTACGGCTATACTTGTACAACCCACGAGCCGTAAAGGCTACAGTAGCTGTTTGTTTCTCAAATTGAGGACCCGTTGTTTCCTTGACTTCCCCTTTTGGTGGGTGGGTTACTTGGGTCTTGAAGTCTTCCACTTCCCCTGAGAAAGCCATTCCCGTTGGGCTTTCAATTTGTTTATCATCCTTAGCAATCCGAGCACGAACACCTAACTCAGTTACGCTAGGATCGATATAGGTTTTGCTCTTGGTGAATCTCAGAGTAACAGAACCATCCTTGGTAATAGTAGCCAAGTCAGAGCGTTCGTCTTCATCAAAGGTTCCGTTTTGGTTAAAGTCAATCCAACCATAAATATAAGCTTTGGGAGCCCCATCTGTGTGAGCTTCCACCGTAATGGTGTAGTCCCCTGGATGGGTACGGTCCATCTTGATCATCTCATTGGTCTTTCCCTTGAGATCACCTGGAATCAATTGGTCAACGCCTTCATCAGCGGTCGTTGCATTGTCATCCCCAAACCAATCAAGAGTGTTGTTTTCATCCATATCTGGACTCAAGTGACCGAGATAAGGTTGGTTAACTTTCATACCGGTTATCCCATCAACGGTTGCGATAGAGTGGATCGCCTTGCCATAAGACGCTGGTGCATCCCCTTCATCCAGTGGGAAGAAGCCAAGCATGGCTGATTGTTTACCTGAAGATGCGATATACAAGCCAACTTCGGACGCTCCACGTGTCATAACAAGGGGAACAGCAGCAATACTTGAAATATTTGGTCCAAAGACCCCTGTTCCGAGACCTGCAGTTGTTAAATCGGCACTTCCAAAGTACTTCCAAGCAACCGCTTTTTTATCTGGCCCCACTTGATTTGAACGTCGAATTAGGTCAAGGTTCGTACTATAGTAATTTATGCCATCTATTTTAGTGGCAGGGTTTGAACCAAATAAATTGTCTGTATCTTGTGGAATATAAGCTTTAGTTGATTTATTACCATACTTATACCACTCACCAATATGTTGCCAACCTTCTCCATTTGTGGTGAACAGAACCAACTCACCAGGGTTAGCGGACTCACCATCTGCCATAACGATAGCAGGCTTGACATCTTTTCCACGGAAGGTAGCGGAAACTTCAAACTGAACCCCAATATTACCACTTTCCAACTCAGAGCTGATGGTTGTCTTTTTATTCCCAGTATTAATACCTTCCCCTCTTATTTCTGACCATCTAGTTTGAGCTTCGGCAATAACTTTGGCTTCTTCACCAGCACTGAAAGCTGCTCTCGTAGCAGGTGTATTAGTCCCATTCATATAACCATTTCTGGCATTTGGGTCATAGGTAGCCTTTTCAGCTTCTGTAGCCCCACGTTCTTCTAAGCGCTTTTTGTAGATTTCAGTTGCTTGGAAGGGTTTCAAAGATTTGACCTTGATCTTAACCACATAGCCAGGCATGATTTCCTTGGTGTAGGTCGCACCGACTTGAAGGGCTAAATCTCCCTTTGCAGTAATCGTTGCCCCAGACCAGTTAGCCGTATCGCCAAAATCCAGCCAAGAGATTTGGCTGGCCAAGTCTGTAGCTTTGATATTTGTTGTGAACCCTGGTTTTGCTTCTTTCGGAGTTGCAGTAGCATCTTGGACATCATCTCCAATTAGGTTTGGATCATTTGGATCACCGATAGAACGACGGCTACGACGTTTACCAGAAGTTTGGGCTGTCTCTTCAGTGGCTTGTGTATTGTTTGTTGGTACACCTTGTCCAGCTGAAAGAGTTGGTGCTTCTTTTTTATCTGCATTTGTTGAAGTTGTTTCTACCGCCTTGTTTGCAGGCGTAGTTACTTCTAATTTTGGTGTTGCAGCTGTTGATGTTTCCGGTGCAGTTGAGGCAGCGGATGCTGCTGTGCTCGTGCTTGAAGCGGCACTTGTAGACGCTGGTGCAGTTGATGTAGCTGGTGCAGTGATTGCTGCGTTTGCATCATAAGTCGATGCAGCTGGTGCAGTTGATGTTGCTGAATTTGCTGTAGCTGTTGATGTAGCTGGCGTTTCTGAAGCTGTCGTAACAGCTGCGACACTATTTGAATTCGAATCTGTCTGCTCATCTGCGGCTGCTGTTGCGGCGGTTCCCACCATCACAAGCGTCCCCAAAAGAACAGAGCAGACTCCCACATTCAGCTTCCGAATTGAGAATCTGCTGATTCGATCATTAAATAAGTCTTTTCCCATTTAATAGACCTCCATTATTATCTATAAATTAACATTTTATTTGAAATTGTTTAGTTTTTTTAAAACCTTACCTATTTTACCAAAACCCGAACAATAATCCAACTATTTAAGCTCAAAAATATAAAAAAATTTAAAGAGTTTTCGTTTTAAACTTAAAACAAAAACTCTTGGATTTTATGGACCCCAAAAAGGTCATTTTATTACTAGATGGCAAGATCAAACTTGAGCTGTGGCTTCACTGGATCATAATCGACCAGTTCAAAATCTTCAGCTTTGATGTCAAAGAAATTCGTCCCATCTGGCACGTTTAAGACCAAGTGAGGCTGGCAATCTGAAGGCTCCCGGCGAAGCAATTCTTCTGCCTGCTCAAATTGGTTGTCATAAATATGCAGATTGTTAATGAAATAAAAGAACTTGCCGACCTTCCAGCCAAAGTGTTTGGCGATCATCATCTGAAGAGCCACATATTGCATGGCATTGATATGGTGGGCTACTAGCATATCATTGGAACGCTGGGTCAAGGTCGCATCCAGATAGATCTCCCCATCCACGCGCCGCACGTCCAGCATGGTTTGAAAGGCACATGGCAAGAGACCATCGGTTTCTTCAAAGGCTTCATAATCCCAAAGCGAGATGATATTGCGCCGATTCCAAGGGTTGGCCTCTAATTGCTTAAGGATCTTGTGGATGATGTCATGCTTTTTGACCACAGCGCCATAGCGCTGTCCGATGGTGCGACTATCCCCTACTTCCCAGTCATTCCAGTAATGGACATTGTACTTATCTTCTAAAAGATCCAAACTATTGGACTGGTCTTGGTAGATCCAGAGCATCTCTTTGATCGCGGATTTGATGGCGATGGGACGCAGGGTCGTGATCGGAAACTCGCCTTTAGCGAGATCAAACTCCATAAAAGCACCTGTGATGTATTTGGAATTGGCCGTTCTGCCATCCTTATACTTAGGACGGGCTTGCTCTGACCAGACCCCTTCTTCCATGATTTTTCGAATGTTTTCTTTAAATATGGTATCTGCTTTTGTCATAAAAACTCCTTGAATCTACTATTGCCTTCATTATATCATAGGTCCAGAAAAAAAGGAGATCCGAGCTTTTGGCTGGACTCCTATTTTTTTATTGCAATACAAGCGATGCTGCACCGATGACACCAGCATCATTTCCCAACGTAGCAAGCGCCAATTGAGTTGATTCGCGTACTTGTGGGAAGGCATTTTCCTCAAAGACTTTGCGCACACCGTCAAGAAGGAAATCACCCGCAGCAGATACCCCACCACCGATTACGATCTTGGATGGGTTCAAGGTGGAGCCAATGTTGGCAATCGCAAGACCTAGATAGCGAGCGAAGTTCTTGTAGACGATCAAGGCAAGCGCGTCTCCTTCTTTTGCAAGGTCAAAGACGATCTTGGCAGTCACTTCTTCACCATTGTCGATCAAGGCTTTCAATTGAGAAGTTCCTTCATAGACATCTGCATAGCGACGTGTCAAGTTGACAATTCCTGTAGCAGAAGCAACGGTTTCAAGACAACCTTTCTTACCACAAGTACATTGGATTGGATCATCAAAATCTACCGTGATGTGACCAAGTTCTCCAGCTGCACCTTTGATCCCGTGCAAGAGGCGTCCTTCAGCGACGATACCGCCACCAACACCTGTACCAAGCGTCATAAAGACAACGTCCGGTTGGTTTTCACCAGCTCCTTTCCAACGTTCACCCAAGGCAGCAACGTTGGCATCGTTATCGATAAAGAATGGAATATGAAGCGCACTTTCGATTTTTTCTTTGACTGGTTGAAGCGTCTTCCAGTTCAAGTTGTAAGCACCGATAACGGTTCCTTTTTCGCGGTCCACAACACCAGGTGAACCCATTCCAATTCCTTGAAATTCAGCAGCATCTAGTCCCAACAATTCCAAGCGATGAGCGATAGACTCGATCATATCGTCTACGATATGGCTACCTTCATCCAAAATATTTGTTTTGATAGACCATTTTTCTTGCACTTCTCCATCCAAGGTGAGAATGGCGAATTTGATGGAAGTACCTCCAAGGTCAATCCCGATAATCTTTTTTGACATCTGTTTCTCCTTTCGAATCGCGTCAATGCTTCCCTCTTATTATAGCAGACTTTCTGCCAAAGGAAAAGGTTTGCAATGCATTTTTTTATTTTCTCAATAAGAGGCTAAAGGACTGAAATCCTAAGAATAAAAAGATCAAGCCGATGATATTCAGTAGAAAAACACTGATAGACAATGGACTTACAATTAAAAACAGGCCGATAAAGAGTTGAATCAAGGCGAAAAAGATAAAGCGCTTGGCCAACTCTTCGATCTTTCCTGAGTAGAAATTGGCTTTCTTAAAATTGAGTACAGCTCTGTAGATCAACCAGATCCCTAGGGTCACTGGAAAGACGATGGGGAGCGTTTGGTAGCCATAAAGGAGCAGATAGACTGCAAATACTAGAGCGACCATACTGTGAAAGAGCTGTTGCTGCTTGATGATGCCGACCTGACGATAGCGGAAATAACGGAAAAATCGCGAAAGCGAGATCAGAAAGAATCCGCATGAAATCAACCAACTAAAGGAGCCAATATGCTCAATCGGATTGATAAATAAGACAAGACCAATTAAGGTAAAGATAGTTGCTGAAATCCCAAGGGATATCCGGTTTAATGGATTCATAGTGCCTCCTTATTCGTCTAGTTCACTGAGATATTCGTAGCGATCATATTTTTCAAGCAGGTCTTCATTGGCTTGGTCCAACTCCTTTTGAAGAGTCGATAGCTTGCCAAAGTCTGATCCATTTTCATTCATCTCGGCTTCGATCTCTGCGATCCGTTGTTCGATTTTTTCGATATCTGCTTCGATGCTGGCCCACTCCTGCTTTTCCATGTAGCTCATGCGTTTTTTCCCTTCTTTGGGTTTGGCCGTTTTCTCTTTTTCAAGCTTAGGACTGGTTGCTGCTTGCGCTGTTTCAAAGGCTTTTTCATCCAGATAGTCCGTATAATTGCCAAAGAACTCACGAATGCCCCCATTTTCAAAAGCGAGAATTTTACTCGCGACCTTATCTAGAAAATAGCGGTCGTGGCTGACGGTAATGACGGGCCCACCAAAGTGTTGGAGGAAGTTTTCCAGAACCGTCAACGTGGCAATGTCCAAATCATTAGTCGGTTCATCGAGAAGCAGCACATTGGGCTTTTCGATCAAGAGTTTGAGCAAATACAAACGCTTCTTCTCCCCACCGGAGAGTTTTTCGATCAAGGTGCCGTGCATTGAGCGCGGAAAGAGGAATTGCTCCAAGAGATCCGCGATAGAGGTGGTTCCAACAGCCGTCTTCACTTCCTCAGCCACTTCCTGCAAGAAATTGATCACGCGCTTGCTCTCATCTAATCCTTCGATTTGTTGAGAGAAATAGGCGATCCGGACTGTTTCACCAATGATGACTTGCCCACTCTGAGGGTAGAGTTGCCCAGCGATAAGATTCAAAAGAGTGGATTTGCCGACACCATTGTCCCCAACAATCCCGATCCGGTCTTTGTTTTGCACTAAGAGATTAAAGTCTTGTAAAATCGGCTTATTTTCAAAAGCAAAACTCACATCTTTAAACTCAATCACTTTCTTTCCGATTCGGCTGGTCTCAAAGTTCATCTCCAAATCCGTCTGACTACTTTGACCAGACAAGTCCTGCTTGAGATCATGGAAACGATTGATCCGCGCCTGTTGCTTGGTCGCACGCGCCTGGGGTTGCCTCCGCATCCAGGTCAACTCCTGCTTATAGAGTTGTTGTTTCTTATGAAGGAGGGCTGCATCGCGTTCATCCTGCTCAGCCTTTAAACGGACATAATCCTGGTAATTGCCTTGGTACTCGATCAAGCCAGCCCGATCCAACTCAAAGATACGTGTTGAAATATTATCCAAGAAATAGCGATCATGGGTAATGAAGAGCACTGTTTTCTTAGAGTTTTTCAGGAAATTGGTCAACCATTCGATGGTATCAATGTCTAGGTGGTTGGTCGGCTCATCTAGTAAAAGCAGGTCGTGGTGAGACAGCAAAACCTGAGCCAGCTGTACCCGACGACGCAAGCCACCAGATAGATCCCCAACTTGAGCATTCAGATCTTCAATTCCAAGTTTTGACAGGACGGTCTTGACCTGACTCTCAATTTCCCAGGCATTGAGCGAGTCCATCTCCGCCATGACTTTTTCAAGCCGAGCTTGGTTTTCCTCTTGGTAATTGGCCATCAAAAGCTCATAGTCACGAATCAGCTGCATCTCCCGCAAATCGCTGGACAATACTGTATCCAACACCGTCTTTTGATCATCAAAATCAGGCTCCTGCGTCAAGTAGCCAATGGTATAATCACTCTTTGCAGAAAAAGGACTAACATCCCCGTCAAAGCCAGAGCGACCGGACAAGACATCTAACAGAGTGGTTTTTCCGGTTCCATTGACCCCGATCAGACCGATCCGATCCAAGTCGTGAATGATAAAGGAAATCTCACGAAAGACGGTCTTATCTCCGACAGATTTGGTTAATTTATCGACAATAAAATCGCTCATTTTTCCTCCTCTTCGAGTTGCTGAATAAAGGTCAGAATAGCCTCTTTGTCATTGGCCAATTCCCCATCGACAATGGCATATTCAATTTTTGTCAGAATGTCTCCCAAAGCAGGCCCAGGCTGAAAACCGTAGTCTTTGATCAGCATTCCACCATTGACCACGACCTCGTGCTTATCATGAATAGTCAGGCTGTCATAGACCTGCTCAATCGCTAGGTAATCGACGCTTAATTCAGAAGCCTCACGTAATTCTTCCGCCAGTAGCAACAAACGCTTGTCGTATTTGTAGCAATCTCGCTTATCTAGACTTCTCTTTTGACGGATATTTAAGATTTCCACGATCCGCTCCACAGTCTTTGCAAAATCGCGTGAGGTCTTCCAACCCTTCATGAACTTTGGAATATCTTGAATCTCCAAGGCCAAGACCAAGGCTGCCCAAGCTTGCTCAGAGGTGGTAAAAGTATAGTCCATGACCAGTTCAAATAAGTGCTCAAACGCTGCTTTTTTCCCCTTCATAGCAGGAAGGTACTGGTAAGCTCCCGATTCAAGCATAGCAGCCAAGCCCTGTCTCCAGTAGGGCGAAAGCAAGAGCTTATCAAACTCAATAAACGTGCGCTCAACAGAGATCTTCTCTAGCAAAGGAGCACACTCCTTCATAGCGTCAAAGGTTTCCTCTTCTAATTCAAAGCCGAGACTGGCCTGAAAACGAAAGCCCCGCATAATCCGCAAAGCATCCTCATGAAAGCGTTCGTGAGGGACTCCTACAGCCCGTAGAAGTTTATTTTCTAAATCTTCTAAGCCATCAAAGAGATCGACAATCTCTCCTTTTTCATTCAAGGCAAAAGCATTGACCGTGAAATCACGGCGTTTGAGATCTTCATCTAGCGAGCGTACAAAAGACACGGAGCTAGGGCGGCGGTAATCCACATAGACATCCTCCGTCCGAAAAGTAGTGATTTCATATTCCTGCCCATTTTCAAGGACCAGAACCGTCCCATGCTCAATGCCAACATCCACCGTACGATCAAAGATGGCCTTGGTTTCCTCAGGATAGGCAGAAGAGGCAATGTCAACATCGTGAATCGGGCGCTCCAAAAGGGCATCCCGAACCGATCCACCGACAAAGTAGGCCTCAAAGCCCGCAGACTTTATCTTCTCTAATATTGGTAAAGCCTCCTGAAACTCAGAAGGCATCTTTTCTAATCTCATAGTAAGTGTTCCAAACCATAGACAAGCTCATGACGCTTGACAACTTCTTTGATTCCTAGATTCACTCCTGTCATGAAGGAAGCACGATCGTAGGAATCATGGCGGAGGGTTAGCCCTTCTCCTTGGCTACCAAAAATCACCTCTTGGTGAGCCACAAGACCAGGCAAGCGAACAGAATGGATGCGCATTCCTTCAAAATTAGCCCCTCTAGCTCCAGGCATTAACTCTTCTTCATCCGCTGCACCTTGCTGGATTTTCTCGCGTTGCTCGGAGATCAACTCAGCTGTCTTAATCGCCGTTCCACTCGGTGCATCTTTTTTCTTATCGTGGTGCAATTCGATGATTTCCACATTTGAAAAATACTTGGCTGCTTGCGCTGCAAATTGCATCAAGAGCACGGCTCCAATAGCAAAGTTTGGTGCAATCAAGCCACCCAAGCCCTTGTCACGAGAAAGCTCTGTCAATTCTTGAATCTGCTCAGGGGTAAAGCCAGTTGTTCCTACGACAGGAGCAAAGCCATTTTCAATTGCAAAGCGAGTATTTTCATAAGCAACCTTTGGCATGGTAAAATCCACCCAAACATCTGCTTCTAGACCCACAACATCTTCTTTGCGGTTAAAGACAGGAACTCCTGCAACATCTGTCTCTTCAGCAAATGGATCAATCAAGGCTGCCAACTCCAGCTCAGGATCTCCTGACACCATCTGATAGGCGGCTTGCCCCATTCTTCCTTTAAAACCTGCAATAATGACTTTAATCGACATAGATTTCTCCTTAAATGACGGGAATATACCCAACTGCTATACTATGGTCTCCAAGGTGAGTCCCGATAACACCACCAAAAGTCGCAAACGGAATCTCGCCTTCCACACCATCGGCCACCAACAGTTGGCGAAGCGCTTCAGCTTTTTCAGGTACATTAGCATGGATGATAAAGACTTGGAAATGTCCTCCGGTAATCCCTTCATCAACGATTTCCACCAAGCGCTTGATTGCTTTCTTTTCCGTACGGACTTTTTCAAAAACTTCGATGACCCCTTGGTCATTAAAGTAAAGGATCGGCTTGATGCTCAAAAGATTGCCAATGATGGCAGCACCATTTGAGAGACGGCCCCCTTTGACCAAGTGGTCCAAATCGTCCACCATGATAAAGGCGCCAGTTCCATCGATTTGCGTCTGCACATGTGCGACAATCTCGTCAAACGAACGACCCTCACCGGCCCATTTCAAGCAATTTTCAGCCATCATGCCTAAAGGAGCACTGGTGATTTTTGAATCCGGAAATTCGACGGTCAAGCCTTCAAATTCATCCTTCAAATACTGGATATTTTGGTAGAAGCCAGAAATCCCTGATGACAAGAAGAGACCAATGGCATGCGTATACCCTTTGGCTGTCAATCCAGCTAAGATTTCTTCTAGCTCAGCTACACTAGGCTGGCTGGTCTTTGGCAATTCCTTTGAGGCAGCCATCTTTTGGTAGAACTCCGCTTCCGTCAAGTTCTTACCTTCCACATAAGACTCCCCATCGATATAGATCGGGATCTCTAAAATAAATAAGTCGTCGTGATGGATCACATCCTGCGGTAAATAGGCAGACGAATCCGTGATCACTGCTAATTTCATCGATTAAAACTCCAAATTGATCCCTGGTAAATCAAGGGCGATTTCTGTGACTTCATAGGTCAAACGGTTGAGCATATTCAAGCAAGGGCGAGCCAATTCTTCCACTTCATCTTTGCTGAATTCGCTTGGTTCATTGACAAAACGTCCAATCAAGTGGTTGATTTGAGTGATGGTTCCACTGATCACAAAACCGTCAAAAACAATCATGTAGCTCAAAATCACAATCAAAGAAGTTGTGTTTTGTTCTTGATCACGATTGATCAATTGAAAGTTTACATCCACCTTTGTTTCAGGAATGCCATTTTCTTTTTCCCATTCAAAATTACGAGCGTCATAGTGGTATTGGCTGACAAATTCTTTTTCACGTTGGATATCCATTTTTATTCTCCTAAAAATATGCGTTATGCTTATTATACCATAATTCAGCTCAAGATACCATTTCAGGATGATGTCAGTTTTGAGGATAGAAAAAAGAAAAGGCCGGGGAAGACCGACCTTTATAAACAAAGAATACCTAGTTCCGCTCGACCAAAGCCTGACGTTGCTTATTTAGCTCATTATCCTTTTGTACATCGTAATATCTGTCAAACTCATCCTTGGTATTCACTTGACGCATCTGACCATCTTTACTTAATGCTGCCGGAATCGTAATTCCTTCATAAAGATTCGTATTAGCGGGAACAAAGAGTTGGTACAAGTCGATAAACTGTTGGACATTGCCATAGACTCTATTATTTTCAATTTTAGAATCTATCAGAATATAAAACTTAGAGTCCTTTTTACTTAGTAATTGATAGGCTTTTGGATCTTTTGTTTCCAGTACACTATTTTTTAATACATTTATTTTAAAAGATAGCATATTTTGATTTGCAAGGTCAAGCCCAGTTGTCGTACTAAGATTATCTGTAGATTCGGAAATTCTATCTTTTAATTTACCTAAATCCACAAAAATGTCTTTATGACTGTTATACTGCACTTTTGTATCTTCACACTCTATTTTCTTTGTCTCTAGATTTAACCAAAGATATTTACTAATAGTTTTTTCTTCAGTAGTTAGATAAGATTTGATAGGTAGATAATCTTTCCCATCTTTTTCTATAATCGCTTCAATTTCTACTGGCTTATAAGCCTTATTATATTTTTTTACAACACGATAAAGGTCTAGATCTTCTTTTTGTAAGGTATGATTCTGTATTTTATAAATTGAAAGTTTATAATACCCTTCAGAATCATTTTTGGGGAAAGACATTGTCGGTATATTTTTTAAATCTTTTATAGACTGACGAATAATATAGTGATCATTAGATATTCCATGAACACCTAAATTTTTCTCACTTACATCTGGATTGTACTTGGCAAATAGCTTATCTTCTTCTGGCATTAGAGACTTCCAGTGTACTACAACTTCTCGTCCATCATCCAAGAATTTATAAGAATCGATTTCCAACTGACCTGTATAGTAATCATAGTTCTCGTATTTCTCACGTTCTTGCTTGGCTTTTTTCTTGTTGCCGGTGGTGTTGATAAGTCAATAAGCCAAAAATTGCAACTGCAATGGCTAGAACTAATGAAGCAGTGATAATTATTTTCTTTTTCATTTATCTTTTTTTCATTTCTATTATAAATCTAATAAATTGCGAACAATTTTTAGAAGGCTACTCGTCAAAAAGTTTTCCTCCTACACGAAGTGGACTACCGCTACCAATTCCTTCGATTAAATCTTTCTCGCCCTTTTTACCGTCCTTTAAATAGACCAAAACACTCCAACTTGAATTTTGGATATGGTTAAAGCCTCCAAAGACTCGAAGGACTTGACCGCCACTCTGAGGTGTACCATTCCCTATTTCTTCCCATTGTGTTTCATTCCAGGCGATCTGAACAGATTCAACTTTAGGACTTAACGATTTTACAAAATCTTCGATTTCTTTTCCATGTTTCTTTACCTCTTCTAACTGTTGTCCTTTGCTGCTGACATACTTTGTTAGATGACTATGAGTTGAAAACAAATTTGGATATTGGGAACAGATGATTGCCAATCCTGATAAAGCAATTACTGTTATTCCCCAAATGAGGTATTTCTTCTTTTTTCTCATTGTTCCTCCAAGAAAAAATGCTTTCTACTATCATATCGAAATCTATAGAGATCCGCAACTTCATCACTAGTTGGTGTTTTTGGGCAATAAAAAAGGTTGGGAGTCCCCAACCTTTTAGATAGGTTTAGTTTTTAGGTTTGCGAAGCAATCCGAATAAGATACCACTTACGACTGCACCGATCAATACGAAGACGAGGTAAAGAAGAGGGTTAGAAGTAAGGGCGATAACGAAGATTCCTCCGTGAGGAGCCATGAGTTTCAAGCCTGCAAGACCAACAAGGGCACCTGTCAAAGCTGAACCTGCGATAAAGCTTGGAATCGCACGAGCTGGGTCAGCTGCACCGAATGGAATGGCACCTTCTGTGATGAAGGAAAGACCCATGATAATGTTTGTCAAACCTGAGTTGCGTTCTTCTTCAGTAAATTTGTCTTTGAACAAGACAGTAGCTACAAATACTGCCAATGGAGGAACCATACCAGCTGCCATAACGGCCGCCATAACGGTTGAACCACCACTTGTAAGGGCTGAAGCTGTCAACGTACTTGTACCGAATACATAAGCTGCTTTGTTAACTGGTCCACCCATATCGACAGCCATCATACCACCTACAAGAAGACCAAGAAGAACTGCCGAGCTACCTGACAAGCTAGTCAAGAAGTTGTTCAAAGATGTATTGATCGCTGACATTGGGATGTTAATAAGGAACATTAAGAATCCTGTCAAACCAACACCAAGCAATGGCAAGAGAAGGATGGAGCGGATACCATCGAGTGAGCGTGGAAGACCGGCAAGGGCTTTGCGAAGCACGAGTACGACTCCACCTGCAAGGAAACCACCTACCAAAGCTCCAAGGAAACCAGATGATACAGCTGCTGGTAATTTACCATTTGCAGCACCGTAAGCAATGTTTCCAAATGCTGTACCTGAGCTAGCAATGGATCCAGCAACAAAACCCGCTACAAAACCCGGTTTTTCAGCAATTGAAAATCCGATGTAACCTGCAAGTACAGGAAGCATGAAGCCAAAGGCTACTCCACCGATTGTCTTAAACTGAGCTGCTAATTCATGGTATGAACCAAGTTGAGACAATTGATCTTGAGGTACCCCAAGAATTTGATCAATCAAGAAGGCAAGGGCGATCAAGATCCCACCACCGATGACGAATGGAAGCATTTGAGAAACCCCACTCATCAGGTGTTTGTAGAAGGCTCCACCTAAGCTCAATTTTTCTTGACTAGCGCTTGCTTCTGCCGCATTTTCTGCGTGGAAGACATCTGCTTTGCCGTCCAAGATGGTTTGAATCAATTCTTCTGTCTGACGGATACCAGCTGCAACTGGTTTAGAGATCAATTTTTTGCCATCGAAACGAGCGGTTTCAACTGCTTTATCAGCTGCAATGATAACCCCTTTAGCTTTTGCGATTTCTTCAGCTGTCAAGCGGTTACCGACACCGGATGCACCGTTGGTTTCAACGCGGACTGTAACACCCATTTCTTCCCCTTTTTTGATGAGGGCTTCTTCTGCCATGTAAGTGTGGGCGATACCAGTTGTACAGGCTGTAACGGCAACAATGAGTGGTTTGTCAGAAGATACGGCTTCTTTGGCTGCTTCGGCTTTTTTCGCTTCTTCTGCGACTGCTTCTTGCTCTTCTGCGTCAAATGTTGCGATCACTTCATCTGGGTTGCTTGCTTGGCGAAGTTTGTCCGCAAATCCTGGTTTCATCAAGTATTTAGACAATTCAGCAAGGGCCGCCAAGTGAGTGTCGTTGGCTCCTTCTGGAGCTGCGATCATGAAGAACAAGTCTGTTGGTTGACCATCAAGTGATGCGTAATCCACACCCTTGTTTGATTTTGCAAACAAGACTGTTGCTTCTTTGACTGCTTCATTTTTGCTGTGCGGCATAGCGATCCCTTCACCCAAACCGGTTGAAGTTTGTGCTTCACGGTTCATGATACCAGTTTTAAAAGTCTCAAAATCTGTCACCACACCATTGTCAACGAGCGATTGGACCATCTCATTGATCACGCCCTCTTTGTCTGTTGCTTGAAGGTCAAACAACATCACGTTTTTATTTAAAACGTCTTGAATTTTCATAGTTTTTCTACCTCTACTTTTTCATAAGTTTCTTTAATAAAGTCGGCTGTTGCCAAGTCATCTGAGAAGGTGGTTGCGGTTCCGCAAGCCACTCCCCATTTGAAGGCTTCGATGACATCACCCGTCGTTGCGAGTTTGCCGGTAAAGCCTGCCACCATGGAGTCACCTGCTCCGACTGAGTTCTTGACTTGACCCTTGATAGGCTTGGCAAAGTAGGTACCGCTTGGGCTGACAAGGAGAGCACCATCACCCGCCATGGAAATGATGACGTTTTGTGCCCCTTTGGCCAAGATTTCTTTGGAATATCGTTCAATTTCTGGCAATCCCGTCAAGGTAACGCCAAAAATGGCTCCCAACTCATGGTTGTTGGGTTTGACCAATTGAGGATTGAACTCCAAGGAATCAATCAAGGTTTGGCCTTCAAAGTCACAAACCACTTGTGCCCCTGTCGCACGAGTTGTTGCAATCAGCTCTTTGTAGATGCTGTTACCAAGTGAAGATGGGGCAGATCCTGCAAAGACAACGACATCATCTGCACTTAAGCTAGATAGAATCTTGAGTAGTTCTTGCAACTGATCTTCTGTTACTTCTGGACCATTTCCGTTGATCTCTGTTTCTTGATCAGCTTTGATCTTGACATTGATCCGTGTATCTTGGTCCACTTCTACAAAATTGGTAGAGATAGCTTCATTGTTTAGGACATCTTCGATGAAACGGCCTGTGAAGCCGCCGATAAATCCAGTCGCTGTGTTCTCAATAGCGAGGCGTTTCAAAACACGACTAACATTGATCCCTTTACCACCGGCGAATTTATCCTCTGAAGCCATCCGGTTGACTGCGCCTGTCTCTACATGATCGAGACGAACAATATAGTCAATCGCTGGATTCAGTGTTACTGTATAAATCAAACCTCTATAACCTCCGTTTTTTCTTTTAAAACCTGCAATCGTTGCGGTTCACATTGATTGGTGATAATCATGGCTCGCTTGATCGGAGCCACTTTGACAAAGGATGTCACGCCAATCTTCGAATCATCCGCCAAGATATAGGTTTTTTTTGCATTTTCGATAATCGCACGCTTGACAGACCCTTCTTCCAGGTCCGGAGTGCTGTAATAGTCATCATCTATTCCATTCATTCCAAGAAAGGCCTTGTCAAAGTTCAACTGGCCGATCTGATTGAGCGCGATCCCTCCGATACTGGCATCAGTGGAAGATTTGACCTTGCCACCGATGATCACTGTCGGAACATTGCGCTCGACCAGCTTGGTTGCGTGGTGAATCGAGTTGGTCACCACCGTTACCGTTGGATTGACAATTTCTTGTACCAGTAGCTCATTGGTCGTCCCAGCATCGATAAAGATCACATCATGATCTTGGATCATCTCTGCTGCTTTCAAGGCTATCTTTGACTTAAATTGGATGTTTTTGATAGATTTTTCTGTATTACTTTCTTCCTCTTGGAGAAAGTGCAGGCTTTCCGCACCGCCGTGAACCCGGCGAAGTTTGCTTTCAGCTTCTAACTCATCCAAGTCTCGTCGGACAGTCGATTCCGACGTTCCGAGCTCTTGTACAAGGGTATCCAAGGAAACGAAGGTTTCCTTTAGCACCTTTTCAAGGATGAACTGTTTTCGTTCAGATTTAAGCATCGCTCCTCCTTTGCAATCGATTACAAGACCTATTATACTCTATTTAAAATTTTTGTCAACAAAAAAATATCACTTTCTGTCATTTTCTTTCATTTTTTTAAAATAGCAAAAAAGCCAGAATGGTTTATCCTGACTTTTTCTATGTTCACACATGTATAGGTGTGTGTTTTAATCAATTTTTGTATGTTGCTTTTTCTTCTTGAAGCCGAATAATCCAGCTACAAGTCCGACTAGTACACCTGCTGTCGCTGCGAGGACATTTTTACTGTTATCTGTCCCTTCCGGAGCTTGACTGTCTGCTTTTTTAGGGTTGATCACTTCTACTTTTGCTTCCTGTTTTGGCACCGCTTGAGCAACTTCATGCTGGACTTGTGAATGGCTGTCACTCGGCGGAAGAAGAGTCGGTGCATCTGACAGGGTTGTCGGATTGCTGGAGCGGATATCACTTGGCAGATCTGCAGCTTTCAAAACAGCTGGTTCAATGCGAGAGGCTAGTTCCTCATACTGAGAGTTCAATTGTTCGATAGTCTGATGATAAGACTGCAAGGTTGCAAATTCAGCCTCTAAGGTATCCTTTTTATTCTCCAGATTGGCGACAGAAGCTAGCAGGTCAGACTGGGCTTGCATCAGCAATTCTGGTGCATGTTGCAGGTCTGAGAGACGTTTTTGTGCATCCTCTAGTTTTTCTTGAGCTGCCTTCAGATGACCATGCGCTTCTTGGACCACCTGAGCTTTCTGCGCCTCCTCTTCCTTCAGCAAAGTTAATTTCTCACGCGCAGCTGCTAACAAATCTTTGGCCTTTTGAAGTGCTGCTTCTTTTGGCTGAATGGATGATTCGATCCGATTGCGTGACACAGCAAGCGTCGCTTGGGTTTTTTCAACAGCCGCATCTTTTTGCACAAGAAGGATCTTGTAATGTTGGATGGTCTGTTGGGTATTACCTTTTTCTACTTCCAGATTAGCAAGAGTATGGCGAGCATCCGCTAGCTTTCCTTCTAGAAGGAGGATTTGAGACTCTTGGTTGCTCTTATCTACTTTGAGCGAAGCGACTTCATCTGCCTTACTCTTCACATCTGCTCTTGTCGTTGTAGCTCCAGCTCCTTGACGAAGGCGATAAGCTAAAGCACTCGTCGTCACAGCTGAAGTTACCGGTGTGTGTATGAAGGCTGCTTCAGACATGGCATTGGACGGATCGTAAGCGACGGACAAAGCTGTGGCTTTATTGTCCATCATTTGAAGGTAGTGCCCCACCTTGGCAAAGGCTTCAGCCCCGATCTTCATATAAATAGCATTGGCATCAATCTGTGTTTCATCTGTTGGCAGGTCAAACTGAGCAGCCACTTCTTGGTAGGTCGCCTTTTCGTTGTACCAAAAATCGACTGCACCAGCAGGTGAAAAACCATAGGCAATGTTCTCGTTAGGCAGATACTTGAACATATGCCAGTTGGCTTTTTTAAAGTATTCTAGCTGAATTTGGCTAGCAGGCAGGGAATAAGGATCGATTTCAAGCTCCGCAAGACCCGCATTGCGGCGGTAAGTATTGATAGCATCCGCGATTTCAAGGGCGCGCAAGTTGGCATTGAGAGAGCTAGATTCACCCACCGTAATGCCGTCTTCATCACGGCCGCGTTTGTAGAGTGCCAAGGCACTTGCTGCTGCGTCGTTACCTTGATTGGCTAAGACTTGCAAGTAGCTCTCGTAGCTGGCTTGGCTGAGCTGGACAGGACTGTTTGCAGCCGCTTGCTCAATAGCCACCAATTCTGCTTCCTTGGTGTTAATGACTGCTTTCAGGTCTTCTAAGTGGATCTGAGCACGTTGGATTTCACCTTCTAGATGACCAACTAAATCTGTTTCTTCTTGTTGGCTGGTTTGTATAGAAGTGAGATACTGCTGTGATTCCCGAATGCTTCGTTCGACTTGACTTTGCTCAAGCAGGGCTTGTTGCAAAACCTGTTCATCGTTCGAAATTGGCGCCTTGGCTTTTTTCCATTCATTTTCCGCAACATCGACCAAAGATTCCTGAGCCGTCACCTGGTTTTCTTGCTGGCGAACTGCTTCCAAGACCTGCGCATGTGCATTTTCAGCCTCTCGAACCTTGTCTTCTTCAATGGTCACATAAGCTTGTGCAACCTTGACACCATTTTCCGCATCCCTAATCTGCGTATCTGAAGTGGTCACGACCAAGTTTTCAGCATCTGTCACTGCTGTCCTTTTCTCATCTAGCTCTCGGCCAGCTGTTTTGACCTCTGTTTGGGCCTCAGATACTTTTTGTGCTTGGTATTGAACATCCTTGGACACTTGCCCTTTTTGAGCTGTAATTTGCTTCAATTCATCGACTGAAGCAGGTTTGTCCACAACTTCAGTACTATTGGTCTTTGTCGTATCATTTTGCTGCATCTCTTCCGCACGCGCCTTGTGGCTAAACAAACCTGATAGCAAGGTCGTCGCAGCAACCCCCGTCGTGAAAACCGATTTTCCTAATTTCTTTCCCATAAACTCACCCCCAAAACCGAATCTAATCTCGAATTTTTTCACCTTCCTAGCATACCACATTTTGTTACCAATAACTAGTGCATTGAAAAAGATTTTTCAATAAAATTTAAGGGAAAAGAAAAACAGCTGACGCTGTTACTCTTCTTCCTGTTTGATTTGCTCTATCATCTTAGCTTCTTCTGCTGTGAAATCATAATTTTCTAGCAGGTCAGGACGACGCTCCAAGGTCTTTTTCAAACTCTGATAAAGACGCCACTTACGGATATTTTCATGATGACCACTCATGAGAACATCGGGAACCGTCAACCCTCTGAAGTCATAAGGCCGAGTGTATTGAGGATATTCGAGAAGGCCAGATGAAAAACTGTCATCTTGGTGGCTGGACTCTTTTCCGATCACTTCTGGAATCAAGCGGACTGTCGCATCTATCATGGTCATGGCAGCAAGTTCCCCACCGGTCAGGACGTAATCTCCAAGAGAAACTTCATCTGTCACCAAGGTTTTGATTCGTTCGTCATATCCCTCATAGTGACCGCAGATAAAGATCAATTCTTCTTCTTGCGCCAACTCTTCTGCATAACCTTGGTCAAAAGTCCGACCAGCAGGATCCAGTAAGATCACGCGCGGGTTCTGTTTCTCAATCGCATCAAAGGCATCAAAGACCGGCTGGGCCCGTAGAAGCATGCCTTGCCCGCCACCATAGGGCTCATCATCCACATGACGGGCTTTCTCTGCGTTTTCACGGAAATTATGGTAGTTGATCTCGAGAAGTCCCTTTTCACGCGCCTTTCCGACGATGGAGTGCTCCAGGGGTGAAAACATCTCTGGAAAGAGGGTTAAAATATCAATCTTCATCGTCTAACCCTTCTAAGACGTCCACATCCACCCGATTACCAGGAATATCAATATTGAGGACCACTGGTGGGATATAAGGCAGGAGAAGGTCACGTTTTCCTTTGCGTTTCACGACCCAGACATCATTGGCACCTGGTTGCAGGATCTCCTTGATCTGGCCGATCAGTTGGTCATTTTCGTATACATCAAGGCCAATGATCTCGTGGTAGTAAAACTCACCATCCTCCAAATCCGTCAAGTCTTCTTCCGCAACCTTGAGGCTAAAGCCCTTGAACTTCTCAATGGCATTGATATGGTACATATCCTTAAACTTGATGATGTCGAAATTCTTGTGCTTGCGGTGACTGGCAATGGTCACCGTTTGGACAAACCGATCCTTCTCATCAAAGAGGGCCAATTCTGCCCCTTTTTTAAAACGCTCTTCCGCAAAGTCTGTCACAGACAAGACCCGCATCTCTCCTTGTAAGCCTTGGGTATTGACAATTTTCCCAACATTAAAGTAATTCATGATTTCTCCAGTGTAGTTTATTCACTCTATTTTATCACGTTCAAGGGATTTTCTCAAATGCTCTTTTCTGCTAGAAACTGCTCCAAATCCTTATCGTGCTGGTATTTGACAGCTGCTGTTTTATCCTTTTCAAAGATGGTTTTAGTGAGGTCGATGTCATTGATAGCTGCGATAGCGACTGTATAGTGAATGATATCAGCTAGTTCTTTGGCCAATTCCTCATTTGAGTCCTGAACCCCTTCTTTTCGTCCAGAACGACCATTTAAGACCTCAGCAACTTCCCCAACCTCTTCGACGAGCTTGATAAACAGACCTTCTTCCGTACGACTATCTTTGTAATGTTCTTTTAAATAGGCTTGTAATTGCCGAATGGTCACTTCTTTCATAGCTTCTCCTTGTAACAAAAAAAACGGGACAAAGTCCCGCCTTTTATTTTTCGTCAATAACGATTCTTACTTTTTTATCTTCAGTTGGGACAGAGTAGACAATAGTTCTTATCGCAGAAATGGTGCGACCTTTTCGACCGATTACACGACCAACATCGCTAGGATCAAGGTCAAGATGGTACTCCAAAAATTCAGGAGTATCTTCGATCTTGATGGTTAAGGCATCCGGTTGTGAAATCAAAGGTTTCACAATTGCAATAATGAGATTTTCAATCGTATCCATACATCAACCTACTTAAAAAATTATTTTGAGAATTTAGAATCGTGGAATTTCTTCATAACACCAGCTTTTGAAAGGATGTTGCGAACTGTATCAGAAGGTTGAGCTCCATCAGCCAACCATGCAAGAACGCGGTCTTCTTTCAAAGTTACTTGGTTTTCTTCAACAAGTGGATTGTAAGTTCCAACTGTCTCGATGAAACGTCCATCACGTGGTGAACGTGAATCTGCTACGTTGATACGGTAGTAAGGTTTTTTCTTAGAACCCATACGAGTCAAACGAATTTTAACTGCCATTTTTATAAGTCTCTTTTCTATATTTTAATTTTCGGTGAAATAGACAAGCTATTTAGCACATGATCTATTATAACACATTTCATCAACCTGTCAAGAAAAAAACTTGACAGTATTTAAAATTTTTTATTTTATCAGTAAATCGGCGATTTCTTGATAGGTGCTTACTTCATAAGCTGGCACTACTTGGCTAGTATTTTCCTTGTGATCTGGATTATACCAAACGGTAGCAATCCCCGCAGCATTCCCTCCTGCGATATCAGCAGACAGTGAATCCCCGATCATAAGGGTTTGCTCTTTCCTGAAGCCTGGAATCCGCTGACCAACTTTTTCAAAGAAGTCTGGATCTGGCTTTTGGGTCTGAAGCTGCTCAGAGATAAAGACCTCTTTGAAATAAGAAGCAATTGTAGAATGAGCCAAGCGTCCTTCTTGAATGGCAGTCACTCCGTTCGTTGCACCATAGAGCTGGTAACCTGCTTTTTCAAGTCGGGCCAGTAAGTCCTCCGCCCCTGGAAAAGACTGCCCTTGAAGACTGATGTAATCTTGGTAGCGAAGAGCCATCTCAGCCCCGTCAACCGTGATCCCAAAGTGGGCAAACCCAATCGCAAACCGACTATCCACGAGTTCTTGCTTGGTCAACTTCTTTTGTTCCAAATCCTTCCAGAGTCCTTGGTTCATGGGTTTGTAGTAATCTTTAAAGGCCTCTACATCTGGAAAATTCATGTCTTCTAACATCTGCGTCAAGGCTGTTTCTTCAGCAGATTCAAAATCCAACAAGGTATGGTCCAAATCAAAAAGTAAAAATTTATATGCCATTACAAACGATCTTTCAATTTTTCTACAAATAAATAAGCAGCTGGGCAAGTGAGCGTATTTTTGATGGTCAGATGATTGATCTGATAGATCTTCTTGCGATCTGTGTGAGGGAATTCCCGACAAGCTTTCGGCCGAACATCGTAGATGGAACAGAGATTGTCGTCACCAAGGAAGGGGCAAGGCATGGATTTAAAAACCTTGTCGCCATCTTCATCAACTTGAAGAAATTCCGCCTCAAAAGCAGGCAGTTTCATCTTGAAATACTTAGCGATCCGCGTGATATCTGCTTCCTTAAAATCAGGCCCCAAGGTCTTACAGCAATTAGCACAAGCGGTACAATCGATTTCTTGGAAAACTTCATCATGAATTTCTTGAGCAATTTTATCTAAATTTTTTGGTGGCTTCTTCTTAAGATTTGCCAATACCTTGCGGTGCTCTTTTTGTTTTTGGAGCGCTAACTGATGGTATTTTTCAATATCAATTTCTTTAGACATCTTCTATTTCCTCTTCTAAACAATAGAAAGATTATACCATAAAGAATGTAAAAAAAGATAGATCGAGCGATCTATCTCACTTGATTAATCGGTAACGGCGCCTGTTCCATCTAGGCTCCAAGTGTCTTCAATATATGGGATAAAGGTTTTCAAGGTTTCTGCATCTCCTTCAAAAGAAATGGTATAAACTTTTTCACCCTTCTGGAAGATCCAAGTAATCAGGTATTGACCAGATTTCATGACAATTTGAAGCTGGTAGGCATCCAGACCTGCGACTTTAGTCCGCGCTCCCGTCATCTTCCCAACATCCTGATTATCTTGCCACATAACAGCCAGTTTCTTGGCCAGAAATTCAGCATTAAACTCGATATCCGCAGGAACTTTTGCCTTTTCTTTGGTAAAGCTGTCCATTGTGACAATATTATAGCCACTCCCATCCGTATACTGGACTGCTTCTGTCACATCGATATCCGTGAATTTAATCCATTTACTTGGAATATCGATGTAACCATAATCTGCATTTCCAATCCGCTTGGTTTCTTGACTAGAAGTTTTTTTCTTTGTAGAAGAAGCATCCTTTGACGAAGCACTGCTTGTTTTCTTTTCGACTTTGCTGCTACTTTCTTTTGTAGAAGAAGCTGCTGTCTCTTTTTTAGTGGTGTGACTACAGGCCATTAGTGTGCAGGCAGAAAAAATCGTAAGGGATGCGACTAGTAATTTGTGTTTCATGCTCAACCTCCTTGAGAACGTTTTCTGTCCTCTAGTCTACCATAAATGAAGGTATTTTAAAATAGGATACGTGTCACATCTGATCGATCCTTTCTACTTCAGTCTATTTCTTTTAAACCTAAAACAAAAGGCCGGGACAAAAGTCCTAGCCTTTTAATTGTTTTTGGATTGTCGAGCAAGACGCAGTGGTTGAGTGGGCTCTACTACGCTGATTTCATAAGCTTTTACAGCCCTACTCAACTGTGCGGAGGTGGGACGACGAAATCGAATTCTAACGAATTACCGATTTCTGTCCCACTCTCTACTTGTTATTCTTCATCCATTGACAATACAGAGAGGAAGGCTTCCTGTGGTACTTCTACCGAACCAATGGCCTTCATCCGCTTCTTACCAGCCTTTTGTTTTTCGAGAAGCTTGCGTTTCCGTGAGACGTCCCCTCCATAACACTTAGCTAAGACGTTCTTGCGAAGGGCCTTAATATCCGTACGGGCCACGATCTTATGACCGATGGCTGCTTGGATGGGCACTTCAAACTGTTGACGAGGGATAATCTTCTTGAGTTTCTCAACAATCAACTTACCACGTTCATAGGCAAAGTCCTTGTGAACGATAAAGCTGAGGGCATCGATGGTATCTCCATTGAGGAGAATATCCATCTTAACCAATTTAGATGGACGGTATTCAGACAACTCATAGTCAAAGCTAGCATAGCCACGGGTTGACGACTTGAGCTTATCAAAGAAATCAAAGACAATTTCCGCAAGTGGGATTTGATAGATGACATTGACCCGATTTTCATCGATGTAGTCCATGGTCACAAAGTCCCCACGTTTGCGTTGGGCCAATTCCATGACCGCTCCGACAAACTCCTGTGGCACCATGATTTGGGCCTTGACATAAGGTTCTTCGATCGAAGCGATCTTGGTTGGATCTGGGAACTCAGATGGATTGGACACATCTAGTGCTTCGCCATCTGTCAAATTGACCTTGTAGATAACAGACGGTGCCGTCATAATCAGGTCAATATTAAACTCACGCTCCAAGCGTTCTTGAATCACGTCCATATGGAGAAGTCCCAAGAAACCACAGCGGAAACCAAAACCGAGGGCTTGAGAGGTTTCAGGTTCAAATTGAAGACTAGCGTCATTCAATTGCAATTTTTCCAAAGCTTCACGAAGATCGTTGTATTTGTTGGATTCGATTGGGTATAGACCAGCAAAGACCATTGGATTCATTTGCTTGTATCCATGAAGAGGCGCGCTTGCTGGGTTGGCCGCCAAGGTGACGGTATCCCCAACACGGGTATCGGCTACTGTCTTGATTGAGGCAGCAATGTAGCCAACATCACCAGTCGCAAGGAAATCACGGTTAACCGCTTTTGGCGTAAAAATTCCGACCTCTGTCACATCAAAAGTCTTACCGTTACTCATGAGCTGGATGGCATCACCTGGTTTGACCATACCATTGACCACTCGTACTTGAAGGATCACCCCACGATAGGCATCATAAACTGAATCAAAGATTAAGGCTTGAAGGGGTGCTTCAACATCACCAGTTGGAGCTGGAACTTTCTCTACGATCTGCTCCAAAATCTCTTCAATCCCGATCCCTGCCTTGGCAGAGGCGAGAACTGCTTCACTAGCATCTAACCCAATCACATCCTCAATCTCTGTACGGACATGCTCTGGATCAGCAGCTGGCAAGTCAATTTTATTGATGACTGGAAGAATCTCCAAATCATTATCGAGCGCCAGGTAGACATTGGCCAGGGTCTGGGCTTCAATCCCTTGAGCCGCATCGACTACGAGAATCGCCCCCTCACAGGCGGCAAGTGAGCGAGAAACTTCATAGGTAAAGTCCACGTGCCCTGGTGTGTCGATCAAGTGGAAAATATAGGTTTCCCCATCCTTGGCTCTATAATTTAGCTCGATAGCATTCAGCTTAATGGTAATCCCACGTTCCCGCTCCAAGTCCATGCTATCCAAGAGCTGGGCTTGCATCTCGCGGCTAGATACCGTTTCGGTTTTCTCTAAAATTCGATCGGCCAAAGTTGACTTTCCGTGGTCAATATGAGCGATGATCGAGAAGTTCCGAATCTTCTCTTGTCGTTTCTTTAGTTCTTCAAAATTTGGCATAATCATCTTCCTAGTAAAATTAATCGTCTCTTCATTATAACAAAAAAGAGCGTCCTTTGCCTACCTTAAATTCACTATTTTCGTCAAATTAGACCGCTAGTGGAAGGGATAGTGATTGGTTCGGAGTAAATTAAAATACGATTTATTTCAGATCTACTTATTTCATATTTTTCAAGACTTTCTATTTACTTTTTCGATTTAATTCATTATAATAGAATCTGTAAATACAAGGAGGTGAGTAGCTTGGCTAGAGGTCGTGGAAAAGCAAGCCCTCAAGACAAAGAGGCAATACGGATTATATCGGAAAAAATCCGAGAATTACTGAAAGAACAAGGAAAGAAGCAGATCGAATTATCTCGTATTACTGGAATTCCTGCTAGTACCTTGACGGGATATGTCAAAGGTACTTCTCTTCCAATTACGGAAAATTTAGAAAAGATTGCGAGCTTTTTCCAGGTCCCCGTTTCTGAAATCGATCCCCGCTTGCGCAAGGATTTTATTGCCATCGATTCAGAAATTGAGAGATTATACAAACAACTGGATCAAACCAATCAAGATAAGCTCCTGTCCTATGGAAAAGGTCTGTTGACGCACCAAAAAGAAAGACAGAAAATTGAAAAACAATACTACCCGTATGCTGTCTATGATTCTTTTGCAAGCTATCAACATCAAAAACAAGCAGATACGGTCTGGTTTGATCAAAAAGTTCCCTATGATTTAGCTTTTTGGATCCATACAGATTCCTTAGAGCCAAAGTATGAAAAGGGGGCTGTTGTTTTGATTAAGCAGACCTACTATGATCAGGCAGGGGCTATTTATGCTATTGACTTTGATGGGCAGACCTTGATCAAGCGTGTCTTTCGTGAGGCTAACGGTATTCGACTGGTTTCCCTCAATAAGAAATATAGTGATCAGATCATTCCGCTGGATGAGGAACCTGGAGTGATTGGAAAAGTGATCGATGGCTTTATCCCGCTAAATTTGGAGGAGATCAAATGATAAAATTAATCGCGATTGACTTAGATGGGACTCTTCTTCACGAAGACAAGTCCCTTTCAAGAGCCAATATTGAAGCCCTTCACCAGGCCCATGAAGCCGGTTATGACATTGTGATCTGTACGGGCCGTCCCTTATCAGGTGTACGTCCTATTTTTGAAGCAATTGATCTACCTGATGGCGACTATTACATGATTATCAATAATGGCTGTACCACATTATCTACAAAAAAATGGGAGATCATCGGTAAGGAAGAACTGACCCTTAACGATATGCATCGCCTCTACCAGTTGACTGAAGGCCATAAGGTTCAGCTGACCTTGTTTGATCTGGATCATTACCTGGTCGTCGAGGAGGAAGCGAGTCAATTGGTCGCAAAAGATGCTGACATGGTCCACAATCAACCTAAAACAGTTCATGAGGAGGATCTCAGCCGTTATGTGCCGATTTTTCAAGCTATGTACGTAGGAGCTCCTTCTGCTATTGATGCCTTCCAAGCTCAGCACGAGGCTGGATTAGAGACAGACTTCAACACTGTTCGCTCGCAGGACATCTTATTTGAAGTACTGCCAAAAGGTGCCAGCAAGGCTTCTGCTCTTCAAGCCTTGAGTCAGAAATTGGGCTACAGGAGAGAGCAAGTCATGGCACTTGGTGATGCCAATAATGATTTAGAAATGCTTCGTTTTGCTGGCTATAGCGTCGCTATGGGCAACGGCAATACTGCTGTCAAGGAAGTCGCAGACTTCATCACCTTGACTAATGATGAGGATGGCGTGGCCCATGCTATTCACAAATTAATTGAAACTGAAAAAGGAGAATGATTATGAAATACGCAAATCTGTTGGACCGTTTTATTACCTATGTAAAGGTCAACACACGTTCAGACGAAAACTCTACAACCACTCCAAGTACCCAATCACAAGTTGATTTTGCGACCAAGGTCTTGGTCCCTGAGATGAAACGCGTGGGGCTTGAAAATGTCTACTACTTACCAAACGGTTATGCTATTGGAACACTTCCAGCTAATGATCCAAGCTTCACCCGCAAGATTGGCTTTATCTCTCACATGGACACCGCTGACTTCAATGCTGAAAATGTCAATCCTCAAATCGTTGAGAATTACGATGGGGGTGTCATTGCTCTAGGAGACTCTGGTTTCACACTGGATCCAGCTGACTTTGCCCATTTGAACAACTACAAGGGACAAACATTGATCACGACGGACGGTACTACTCTTTTGGGATCAGATGATAAATCCGGTATAGCTGAAATTATGACGGCTATCGAATATCTGACAGCGCATCCTGAAATCAAACACGGGGAGATCCGTGTCGGCTTTGGTCCAGATGAAGAAATCGGCGTCGGAGCAGATCAATTTGATGCAGAAGATTTTGATGTAGACTTCGCCTATACGGTTGATGGCGGTCCTCTTGGTGAGCTTCAATACGAAACCTTCTCAGCAGCTGGAGCTGAAATCACCTTCAAAGGACGCAATGTCCACCCAGGTACGGCCAAAGGTCAAATGATCAACGCCCTTCAATTGGCCATTGATTTCCATAACAAACTACCTGAAGGAGCACGTCCTGAATTAACCGAAGGCTATGAAGGCTTCTACCACTTGATGAACATTGAAGGAACTGTTGAGGAAGCAAGTGCCAGTTACATCATTCGGGACTTTGAAACTGAAAGCTTTGAGAAACGCAAAGACCTCATGACATCTATTGCGGATCAGATGAATGCGGAGCTCGGTAGCGAACGCGTTCTCCTCACTCTCAAAGATCAGTACTACAACATGAAGCAAGTGATTGAAAAAGATATGACGCCGATTACTCTTGCGAAGGAAGTCATGGAAGATCTTGGCATCACTCCAATCATTGAACCGATCCGAGGTGGTACAGATGGGTCTAAAATTTCCTTTATGGGGATTCCTACACCAAACATCTTTGCCGGTGGCGAAAATATGCACGGTCGCTTTGAATACGTTAGCCTCCAAACCATGGAACGCGCTGTTGATACCATTATCGGCATTGTGACCAAAAAATAAGAAACAAAAAGGATTCGGATAGATTGTCCGGATCCTTTATTGTATTGTAGAAAGCTTAATAATATCTTTGACCTGATCAATGGTCTGAATCAGTTTAAGACTTGTCTCATTGATAGGAAGATAATAGACTTTATCTGCCAAGGATTCTGTAAAAGGACGATTGGTGAGTAAGATCACCTGTTGCCCTTTTTCTTTTAACTCTTGCTCCTTCTTTCGTACCTTTTGGTAAAAACTCGTGTTCCGAATTTCTAGATCATCCACCAAGACACAAGCAGCATCCAAACCGAATGATTCATTGGTCCCGTTATGGGTCAGATAATAGGCTGCTCCCGCTTTGACCTCATATAAGCCAGCTGATGGCTCAACCGGAAGAAATGCTGGACTTGTATCAGCCTCTACTCCTTTTTCTAACTCCACTAGATTGGCCAAGACTTGCAAATAAACAGGTGCTAATTTACTCAAATCCAAGAGTTCTTCAAACTCAAAACCACGTTTCAAAGCCTCTAAGCTATAGAAGAGCCGATGGGGCATATGACGAGCTATTTTTTGGATTAACTCATCATCGCTCATTTCTTCAGGAAAAATCGTCAGCAAGTTCTTATCTTTAAGGGTTTCTAGGGCTTGTTGGTAAGCTTCGTCTATTCTCTTTCCAAATCCATAAACTGCCCCATAAGAGTGAATTTGGGTATTGAGACGTGCATTTTTAGCAGCATCCGAAAAAATCGGGATCTTAAAGAAGATATAGTCCAAACTCGGTTCGTAAACGGCCTTTAGATCCTTTAATAAGGGGTGAGGCAAATGCTCGAGCGAGTGCCCCAATTGCAGCTGCACACCTTGCTCAAACAAGGAATAGCCCAAGCCCATCGAGGCCATTGAGATACTATCTGAAGCAAATGGATTAACCTCTAAGATATAAAAAGCGTAGCTCGTCGGATCCAAGGCAAACTTAATGGAGATGGCTCCTGTTAGCTTCAAATAGCGACTGATGTGGATCGCTGCTTCACGAAGATTTTGAAACTCCCGGTCAGTCAGGGTGACTGCTGGCATAAATTGGTAAGAGTCACTAGAGTGGATCCCAACAGGATCAATGCTTTCAATAGAGGCCGCCAAGTAGTGATTGTCTTCATGATCCCGCATGACTACAAAATCCAGTTCCTTAAAGCCATAAGTCGAAAATTCTAGCAAACACTGCTGACTTGGAGAGACCGAAAGTCCCATTTCTACAGCTTCGCACAAGTCATCCAGGTTATGAGCGATCTTTCGCCCTTGCCCTTGCTTACTCGCTACTGGCCAGATCATAATAGGAAATTGAATGCCTTCAGAAAACTCGATAGCTTCTCGAACCGAACCAACCAGTGCTGAAGCCGGTACCTGATAGCCCAGCTCTTGAAAGAGACGTCGTTGATCTGCCTGCTGATAAAAGTTCCGGTAGCGTTGGAGGCTAGGTCCGACAATCGTAATCGATACTTCTTTGAAAAATCCAGTTTCTTCCAATCGAGACAAGAGATTCAAAATCTGTTTATCCGCAAAAGCTAGAAGCAAGCGAGATCCAGTATAAGAAAGAAGAGTCGTCCTAAGAGCATCCAGCTTGAGCTTACAGACTACAACTATATCTGCAGCTTCTTGGGTAATAGCATTTTCTTCGCCCAGATAAAGGACAAGAGCATTCCCATCCTTGGCACTGAGTTTTTGTGCTTCATTTACCGCAGCCAAAAGGCTAATATCCTGATAAGAATCTCCACACAGGAGAAGCAATTTCTGGTTTTGTTTCATCATTCCTTCTCCCTTCTACTTTCGTGAATTTTGGCATCAATCAACTCTAAAAATTCATCGTAAAAATAGAGATTTTCTCTTGGACCTGGACTAGCATCCACTTGGAATTGAACCCCTAAAATTGGTTGGTAACGATGACGAAAAGCTTCAATACTCTGGTCATTGACATTTTCATGTGTGACCAATAAATCATTGGGCAGACTGTCCCTCGCTATACTATACAAGTGATTTTGACTGGTTATCTCGATTTTTCCTGTCGCAATTTCACGCACAGGTATGTTCAAGCCGAAATGCCCAACTTCCATGGGAGCTAGCTCAGCCCCGTAAGCTTGTGCTAACAACTGAGCTCCCAAGCCCATGCCCCAGATCGGAATCTGACCATTTAGCTTTTGGATCAAGCGGCAAAGTTTTTTCACCTGATGTGGATCGCCTGGCCCACTGGATAAAATAACGCCATCGGGCTGCTGCTCCATCAGTTCATCATAAGAGATATCATAGGGATAAACTGTCACATTACAGTCCCTTTGACTCAGCTGGCGTAAGACAGAGTGCTTGACCCCTAGATCAATCAAGGCAATACTCTTTCCAAAACCAGGTACAGCATAGGCTGTTTTGGTCGAGACTTGACGCACTTGGTCTTTTGGAAGGACTGTCGCTCGCAACTGATCCAAGATATGCTCGATCGAATCCCCCTTGTTAATAACAGTTGCCTTCATCCGTCCATACTTGCGGACAATTTTTGCCACCTGCCTCGTATCAATCCCTACAATCCCAGGGATTTTTTTTCGCTTCAAGAATTCATCCAAGGTCATCTGTTGCCGCCAATTGCTCGGCATCTCCACTAGATGCTGAACCACTACCGCTAAACAAGTGGGTGTAATGGATTCAGAATCATCCCGATTGATCCCTGCTGCGCCAATAACCGGGAAGGTAAAGGAGAGAATCTGGCCACTAAAAGCCTGATCCGTGAGCAATTCTTGATAACCTGTCATGGCTGTGGTAAAGACCAACTCACCAGTCACATATAGATCTGCACCAAAGGCTTCTCCTTCAAATACAGTCCCATCCTCTAGGACCAATAATCGTTTCATTGAACCCCTCCCTTCTATTACACTACTCCAATTTTATCATAGTTCCTCAAAAAAAGGAAAGTCAGATTCCATGTAGCGATCTACTCTGTCCTCTTTCTTTCCCTTCAATGAATTGTCAGTTATCTTATTTTGCTCCGCGACCTTTAAGGACGGCTTCAATGATGGCCATACGGACAAAGACGCCATTGGTCATTTGTTCAACAATACGTGATTTTGGTGCTTCTACCAAGTGGTCTGCAATTTCAACGTCACGGTTCACTGGTGCTGGGTGCATCAAGATCGCTGTATCTTTCATACGATCATAGCGTTCTTGTGTCAAGCCATGAAGACGGTGGTAGTTTTCTTTAGAGAAGAGTGATTCGTAATCATGACGTTCGTGTTGCACACGCAAGAACATCATCACATCCACTTGGTCAATCACCTCATCGATCGTCACAAATTTTCCATAATCTTCAAATTCCGCACTTCTCCATTCGTCTGGACCTGCAAAGTAGAGGGTCGCACCCAAACGTTTCAAAATTTGCATATTTGATTTTGCCACACGTGAGTGATCCAAGTCCCCAGCGATACAAACTTTCAAGCCATCAAAGTGGCCGAATTCTTGGTAGATGGTCATCAAATCAAGCAAGCTTTGGCTTGGGTGTTGACCTGAACCGTCCCCACCATTGACGATAGAGGCTGTGATCGTTGGGCTTTCAACCAATTCTTTGTAGTAGTCTACTTCAGGGTGACGGATGACACAGACATCCACTCCAAGAGCTGACATGGTTAAGATGGTATCGTAAAGTGTTTCCCCTTTGTTGACTGAGCTTGTCTTGACATCAAAATCAAGCAAATCACATCCTAATTTCAATTCAGCGACTTCAAAGGCTTTGTGAGTACGAGTAGAAGGTTCAAAGAAGAGGTTTGAGATGATATGTTGGTCATCATAGGAAACTTTCGCTCCATTCTTGAACTCGATCCCCCGTTTGATCAAGGCCATTACTTCTTCATTGGTAAGAGTTTCCATTGAGACAAGGTTTTTAAGAGCGATTTGATTTTCAGACATGTTGATTCTCCTTTTATAATGTGAATGGTTTACTATTTATTTAAGCTTCTTTGATGAGGACGCGGTCTTGGCCGTCTAGCTCCACCATCTCGACAATGATTTCCTCTGACTTACTGGTCGGGATATTTTTCCCAACAAAGTCTGGACGAATCGGCAACTCCCGATGCCCACGGTCGACTAGAACCGCAAGACTTACTCGAGCAGGACGACCGTGACTGACCAGATTATCAATGGCAGCGCGAATCGTGCGACCTGTATAGAGGACATCATCGATCAAGATGACCTCTCTATGAGCGATATCAACTGGTAATACCGTTGTATCTTCTGTCGCCTTCATATCATCTCGGAAAGGCTTGGTATCGAGTTCTGCAACAGGGACATCAATTTGTTCCAGCTGAGAGAGGCGTTCTTGGATCCGGCGAGCAATGTAAACACCGCGCGTCTTGATCCCCACCAGCACAATCTGGCTTAAATCTTTGTTTCGTTCAATGATTTCGTAGGTGATGCGGGTAATGGCCCGTTTCATCGTCAAATCATCAACGACTTCTTTGGTTTTCATTCAGTCCTCCTTAGTTGTAAAAGAAAAACCTCCTTTTTCAAGGAGGTTCAGCAAATGAATGGTCTAAGAGGATAGAGTCTCGCCCTATACTCCTAGCCATTGTTTTTCACAGTCTCCTTGCCTGACTCACGGGACAGGATTAAAGGATTTATTTAATTGAGATAACTATATCACAGTTTAAAATGACATGCAAGAAAAAACTCAACATTTTTCAAAAAAATTTAAAAACATGACTTTTAGTCTGAATAATGTTCGGTTTTTACTGAAAAACAGCCTATTTTCGCTTGATATTTTTGATCCCATAGAGGACATAGCCAGCTAAGAGGTAGGCAATAAAGATGATCACCACCCATTTGCCCACAAAAGCCCAGCCGTATTTATTGACATTGATAAAGAAATAAGCAAAAGGACTATCTTTTGCTCCTGGAATTGGCCACTTCAGGACCAAACCATTGAGAAGGGCAAAGAGCATATAAGCAAGGGGAATCAAGGTCCAAAGGAAAGGATCGAGCTTGCGGTATTGCTTGACTTTATCAATCACTAGGGTATCAAAGAAGAACATCAAAGGAACAATGTAATGACAAAGGAAGTTTTCCAAACGATAAAACTTCTCTGGTGTCGCAAGAGGCGCCAACATAAAGTGGTAGATGACAAAGGTAATCATAATAGCCATGGTGACCGCTCCCTTCATACGAAGGTAGCCTTGGGTCTGGGTCGAACGACCACGAAGCATGCGCCAAACCATGTCCCCCATGAAGAACATGACCAACATGTTAGACAAAATGGTGTAATAAAGCATCATACCAAAGCCACCATGCTTGGTCAGTTGCAGATAAACACCGAGCACACTGAAGATAAACAATAGAAAACGATAGCTAAATAGTAGTTTGAATTTCATAGTATTCTCCTGAAAGAAAAGGGGCTAGGCCCTTCTTCTTATCTTTAGATCTTCTTCACAAATTCTGATTTGAGTTTCATTGCGCCAAAGCCATCAATCTTACAATCGATGTTGTGATCGCCTTCTACGATACGGATGTTTTTCACGCGCGTTCCTTGTTTCAAATCCTTTGGTGCACCCTTGACTTTCAAATCTTTGATCAAGGTCACCGTATCGCCATCAGCCAATTTGTTTCCGTTGGCGTCAACCGCTACGACACCCTCTTCTTCTTCGACCTCAGCTTGGTTCCATTCATAAGCACACTCTGGGCACACCAAGAGCGCCCCATCTTCATAGACGTATTCAGAGTTACATTTTGGACAATTTGGTAGGTTAGTCATTTCAATCTCCTTAGCAAAATTAACTCCCATAGTATACCATGAATGAGAATATTTGACAAATCTGGCTTGACTGTATAAAAAGGAGGCTACTTGGCCTCCTTACATGGATGATATCTTTCAATCTTCTTGCAATTCTTGAATATCCCGAATCACGCGCACGCCTGGTTGATTCTTCTCGCTCAGTTCAGCATCAGAGTATGGGAAGGTATTGATCAAGATACTCTCCATCCCGATACTTTGGGCAACAGCAACATCTGTTGTAAAGTCATTCCCCACCATGACCGTTTTCTCAGGGTTCAACTGGTGTTCTTTCAGCACTTCCAAGAGGAACTCTGGCTGAGGTTTGCGAATCCCTGCATCTGATGACAAGTAAATGGCATGGAAAATCTCTCTTAAGCCAACCAAATCAATCTCAGGATTGGTAAAATCTGCTTGGGCATTGGATAAGAGATAGATCCGGCAACCTGCAGCTTTCATATCCTCTAATACTTCTTTCGTGTGAGGATAAAGCTCCAATCGTTTGCGAGAAAGGACACGGAAGGTCCGTGCAATCAGGCGCCCCCACTCTTTTAGGTGACGGACACTGTCGCCTTTTGGATGACTTTCTAAATACAATTGCACAAAAATGACCGTCAGATCAATCTCAGGATAGGTAACTTGTTTTTCCTTGGCCAAGTCTTCTTCAGCTTGCTGCACCAACTCTCTAAAACGCAGGCGCAGACCTTCTCCTGTGTAACTTGCCCCGTAGGATTGGTAGATCTGAGCCATGGTATCCCATAAGACTGGACTCGACTCATCAGTTTCGATGTCGACCAAGGTTCCATAAAAATCAAAAATATAGTTTTTAAATGCGTACTTGTGCGGATTCATCTCTCACTCCCGTAACAAACATGGTAAAGGTTGCCTTGCAGACATTGGCACCGTCTTGATTGGTAATATCGACATCCACAACGCGAGTCGTGCGCCCACTGTGGACACATTCACCATGGATCGTGAGGACATCCCCCAGACGCCCTGCTTTCAAGTAATTGATGGAGGATTGCAAGGTCACACCATCAACCCCCTGAGAAACCACGACCAAACCACTGACTTGGTCACACAGGGTAAAGAGATAGCCTCCATGTGCATTTCCATAATAATTGAGAGAGGAATCAACGACCTTGGTTGTCACCACTACATGGCCATCTCTCATTTTTTCGATTTCATAATTTTCAAATGCAGCAATTGCATCAAAGTGAAAATCTTTCATATACTTGCCACCTTTTCTAGCATCTTTTCAACTCCTCTATCATACTACAATTAAGGAGTAGATACAAGCGAAGGAGCAATTCCTTAGAAACAGAAAAGGAGACTCCAACTAAGGAAGAAGACGATACTAGGAACAATGTATTTTCGTGGGTGCTTCCAACATTCCCTCTTTAAATTCCATTTTCTTAAAGGGAAATAGATTTCAATAAGTAAGTGCAAAAAAGCTTCCACTACTGCTAGAATCATGACTCCTAGTAAAAATAGAATCCCCAAGTCAGGCATGACCACCATTTTTAATAATAGAGCAACAAATAGATTCACAGCTAAGAAATAAGTCAGCAATACACGGTAATACGTCAAGTAAAAGAACCGACTCTTAGGAAGGGACTTAACATGATCAATCAAATCTTTATCCGCGGAAATGAGGGTGGTTAATGGCGTATTGACAGAAGCCATCGTTAAAAGAATGATGATTTTTAAAGGAGCATCATAATCCTGTATCAGAATGAGAAGGAGAAAGATGAGAGTAAATACAAAATTGATGGAAAAATAGCGCTCTTGAAACAAGGAAATCCAAAAATAATTGCCACTTCCTCTCTTTGCGACGAGCAACTGATCATTTTTTGAAATCGCGACCAGGTCCTCATTTTTAAAAATTAAGACAGCAAGGAGGGCTGACAGTAAGATCATATAGGACACTTGTTGGACCCATAAAGAAGAGACTGTGAGAACAGTCGTTACAAAAATGAGCACCCCTCCTAGAAAACTAGGCCGTGTATTGAACTGGATAAAGACATAAAACACACTCAATACCACCAGTAAAGATAGGAGGACAAGCTTAAAGAATTGTGGCAGGTCTAACTTGACTCCCA
This sequence comes from Streptococcus sp. IMAU 99161, assembly GCF_014435245.1. Classification (NCBI taxonomy): domain Bacteria; kingdom Bacillati; phylum Bacillota; class Bacilli; order Lactobacillales; family Streptococcaceae; genus Streptococcus; species Streptococcus sp. IMAU 99161. The sequence goes on from NZ_JAAPAW010000010.1 coordinate 48,076, forward strand.
AAAAGAGGATCAATAACAGCACGCGCTCTAACAAATTGAGAAGAAAGGTTACCGTCAGAAAAGAACCCTTGAAACGATTGAGAGACAAAGGAAGCTGGTAATAGGCCTGGACCCTGTCCATCGAAAAATAGGAATAGAGCAATTGGAAGGTTGATAGAGCAGTGACAATAGCCGTACTGATCAATAAGACTTGAAAGCTCGTAGAAAATTTAGCCCCAACAAGATGGTAATAAAGAGCAAAGGCTAAGGAAGTCAAGAACAAGAAGAGCCGATTTTTGGATACCAAATCCCTAAAAATTGCTAGTAGCATCCTCTACCCCCTCTGACGATTGACGTCATGAAACCAATCTTCTAAATTCGATTCGATCGCGTCTAGGTGACCATATTCAATAGTATAAGCTGTATCACAGACTCGAACGATACTCTCTGCGATATGCGAACTCATCAGAATAGCGCCTTCTTCTTTATACTGCAATAGCAAACCATATAGAAATTCTGTCGCATCAAAATCAAGGCCATCAAATGGTTCGTCCAAAATAAGGAGGGGAGGTTTGAGATAAAAAGCTGTGATCAAGAAGACTTTCTTCTTATTTCCCGTTGACAAACTACCGATATCGGTGTTGAGAAATTCTTCAAAATGAAAACCTGAGATCAGGTCCTGCAATAACGTTTCATCTTTCTTTCGATGATACAAACGACAGACAAAATTAAAATAGTGAACAAAATCCCAGTTTAAGAAACTATTGTTTTCAGTAAAAACTGTATAGGTACGGCTCTTATAGAAATTCGTATGAAAAGATGTCACCTTGGCTTCAATGGTAACAGTCTCAACTGCATACTGCCGATGATCAAAAACACTACTTAAAGCTTTTAGCAAGGTTGTCTTCCCAGCTCCATTTCGACCAATCAACCCTACTACAGAACGATTGGGTACAAGCAAATTCGTGTCTTTTATAATGGGCTTGTCTTTTTTATACCAAACATTTAGCCCCTTGATGTTTAAACACTCACTCTTCATCGACGCACTCCTTTATAAAGGTAAGAAGCCCCAACTAAAAGCAACAGCAAAGCGTATAACCATTCCTTTTGAAAGGCAAAGACTAAGGCACCGATCAAGAAGCAAATTCCTATAAGGATTCTAAATTGTATTTTCATATCTTGCCTTCTTTCTATTCACAGTATGAAAGATTGCAATTGTATTTTATGCTTATACTATAGTACTTTTTTTAAGCAGATTCAAGCACGAATGGAACATTCTCGATGCTTTAAGCAACATTTTATCTTTAAAGATGAAAAAAGAACTAGATGCCTCTAGCCCCTTTACTTAAAATCTTAATATTTCCCAATCATCGTCTGTCCGTTTGCGATAAAAGAACTCAGACAAGTCCGGGTCTTCCATCACTTCTAGGAGAGGAAGCATGTCGTAGGACAAGTCCAACTTTTCTAATTGGTCCTTCTCAACCCAAGAAACTTCTCCTTCATCAGACGATCTTAGCTGACCTGTAAATTCTGTCGCTTTGTAGCAAAAGACAATATAGCGGCCTCCCTCATCTAGTGGCCAGTCTTTGACTGCGACCAGTTTTGGATCTGCAATCGTAAGACCTGTCTCTTCGTAGATTTCACGAATAACTGATTCTACAAGACTTTCTCCTTCTTCGATATGGCCTCCAGGAAAGGCATAGCCAGCCCAGTGAGTCTTTTCAGGTGAGCGGTATTGGAGGACTACTTTCCCATTTTCAAGATCCTCAACCATACAAAGATTGCACAGTATAGTAGGCGTTGTACGTGACATAAATTTCCTTTCTAATATGTTGACAATTAATCAATATAAACTTTTTCCTGTATTTTTTTCTTCATAACAAAGGGATTTACCAGCTCATGGTATTCATCGAAGGCGTCTAAAAGGGAGCCCCTCTGAAAGACAATTGTTTTCTCTTTTATATAATATTCCGAGTGAATCGTTACCAAACCGTGGCTATCAAAGCTAAAGAAAAACTCAATGAAAAATGCTAGGATCAGGCTAGCAAAGAGACTAAAAAGAACACTAACAAGATTCTTCCAATTTGGAGCATGATTTCTATAGAAGCGATACCAGATGTGACTAAAAGTCGTCACAGCTCCTAGATACAACCAGGGATTCCACAGGAGTGGCGTAAATGCGTAGCCAAAGAAGCATAATATGAAATTAGCAAAAATAAAAAGTAAAAGAATAAGATACACAATCCTAAACAGGTACAAATACTTTCCCATAATTGACCTCTCCTATGTAAACATTATCGTGATTTAATACTATAAAAAACACATTTAGTCACTTTTACATGATTGAAGCTCATTTATACTATTGCTTTGTTTTTTTCATTATACTTCTATCTCTTACGGGAAAAAACAGCAAAAGTTTAAAAATACTTTCTACATTCTCTTGGTTCCTAATGACAATCTTAACCGTAATCTGTACATGCAAATGAGATAGTTGAAATAATGAATAAGAATAAACAGCTTTCTGATTAGTACCCTTCATCACTATATTTCGCATTTATTTTCATAATAAAAGGATTGACTAGTTCATAGTAATCACGACTTCTTATAGGGATCACCCCATGGGGAATTTCAACATAATTCCCTTGGATTTCCGCACTATGATAGATTGGAGGGATTATAGTATTTTCAGTATCGGAAAAGGACAGGTATAGAAAAACCCAAAAAAATAAAGTAAAAATGAAACTAAAAATCAATGAGAAAACATGACTCGATTCCGTTCCTCTCTTTTTATAAAAGTTGGTCCAAAAATGGCAAAATAATACGAAAACCAGAGAGTCAAACCATAAACTACAGAGAATCGGAATAAATGATAGACCAAAAACTACTAATAGTAATTCAAAGACGAAAAAAACTAGAGAGAATAAATAAAACTTTTTAAAACCATTTAACTTCTTAAGCATAGAGAAGGCTCCTTATTTAGAAATGCTATAACTAACCATATTATAAAGCTAATCCATAACTACGTCAATGTGCATTGAATGGATACCTTCATTTGAGATTTTTTACTTCCTTTTCTACTGGGTTGCAAATCTCAAGGGACAAAAAACTACACATTCAGGCTTGACAGTAGAGTTCTTGCCTTAAATAATGATCAATAAGATATGAACACCCAATCGTAACCAATGATCAACGAGAGGCGTATCCGGATCACTTTTTTTGCTATCTAAGTAAAGGCTAAGAGATAACAAAAGCAAAGCAAGAGCAATAACTATTTTAAGCGATAGCATCATACCACCAATAGCAAGAGAAGCTAGAAAGCCAAAAAATGGCAAAGGGCTAAATAAAAATGACAATAAACTAAAATAGAGCATAAACAAAGAGAGAATCAATAGGCCGTAAACAATCACCTTAGTAAAAATAGAGACCCTTTTACCTTCTTTTTTCATTTTTGATAGTGAATAGATGACATAGATCATATAGATAAAAAGTAGCATATTGAATCATTCCTATGTTTTATAGATTATATTAATAGTTTAACTAAAACCTATTCAAAATACAACTAAAGACCCTAGCTTATTAGAACAAACTGACTTTTATCAGAGTTTCTTGGCTTCTGCTGCTACTTTTTGGAGATGCTGTTCACGGATGGTTGCTGTGTTCACATCCCGGCCGACTTCTCCCAAAATACAGACACGCTTGGTTTTAATCCCACAATGGTTCAGGACTGCATTTTTCAAGACAGAAATGCCGTAACTATCAGGAATGTTGAGAGGGCCTGAAAAAATCTTGTACCACCAAGTAGGGGCCATGGAAGTCGCATAAATACTGGCTGTTTTCCCTTTGAGCAACTTCTTAAATTGTTTGCCTCTGAGGTAATTCCAGATAAAGCTGCCCTGATCATTGGCCGAGTAGGCAATCCCCGGTGTAAAGACCCGATCAATCCAACCTTTCAGGAGACTGGGCATACTACTCCACCAGATGGGATAAACAAAGATCAGGTGATCCGCCCACTGGATCAATTCTTGGGAACGAAGGATAAAAGGATCTTCATCCATCCGTTTTCGGTAACCATAACGTAAAACAGGATCAAAATCCTCTTCATTAAGATTAATAGTTATAATCTCATGACGGCTTGTATCCAAATTGCTTACAATTGTCTGAAAAATCGCTTGGCAGTAACTTTCCTTATCAGGGTGCCCATGGATGACTAATATTTTCATTCGTATTCTCCTCCAACTCTTTTTTTCGTTCTATCTCTTTCACTCTTTATACTTGATTAATTGATAATGGCTCAAAGATTGATAGATACGTCCTTTAGGAATTTTTATTTGAAGAACATATCATCCGCAATTCCTTAACAGGTTTTCCAAGGTCAAGTATTTGTTCTTGGCCATCAAAAGCAAAACCCATTTTTTGATAGAAAGCAATTGCTCGCTTATTATCTTTCAGTACCCATAAATAAATTTCAGAAAAATGACCAAGAGTCCTCAAAGCTTCCTTCATTAATTTCTGAGCAATACCTTTTCCATAATAGTCTTTTAAGACATATAAGGCAATAATTTCTCCAGCTTGAATGGTCTCATCACGGTAATTTCCATAGCTGATAAATCCAACGACCTTCTTTCCATCCATCGCAATCAAGGTATTTTCTGGATATTTTTGACTAAAGAATCGACATCTTTCTAATGTCATCGTCTCCTGAAATTCCTCGGGTAAAAGATCGTCATAAGCCTCTCTCCACGTTTGCCAATGAACAAGAGATTTTCCTTCTATCTCTTCAGGAGTTTCCATTGTTTTAATGATAATCTTCATTCGCTTTATCCTATCTAATCCAAGGCCTTAACTTCCAACATCATATCGCGGATCTGTGCTGCCAATTCGAAATCAAGCACTTCGACGGCTTCTTGCATTTGGCCTTGCAGTTTCTTGACCAGTTCTTTGCGCTCTTGGCGGTTGAGACTGGTGATATCCACTTCCTTGTCCTCTTCTTTGGCCACTGCCTTGGTAACAGAGATGAGGTCACGGATTTCTTTCTTAATAGTTTGTGGCACAATGCCATGCTCCTCATTATAGGCCATCTGAATCTGACGGCGACGAGCCGTTTCATCGATAGCTTTTTGCATGGACTGGGTCATGGTATCCGCATACATGATGACATGGCCTTCACTATTACGGGCAGCACGACCAATGGTCTGAATCAGTCCTCGCTCATTACGGAGGAAACCTTCCTTGTCAGCATCGAGAATGGCAACCAGACTGACTTCTGGTACGTCAATCCCTTCCCGAAGGAGGTTGATTCCGACCAAGACATCAAAGACTCCCAAACGCAAATCACGGATAATTTCTGTCCGCTCCAAGGTCTTAATGTCCGAGTGCATGTATTTGACCTTGACGCCCATTTCCTTGAAGTAGTCCGTCAAATCTTCTGCCATCTTCTTGGTCAAGGTCGTAACAAAGGTCCGCTCTCCCCGTTCTACACGCGCATTGATCTCACCCAAGAGATCGTCCATTTGTCCCATGGTAGGGCGTACTTCCACCTCTGGATCCAGAAGGCCGGTCGGACGAATGATCTGCTCGATGACGGTATCGGTTTGTTCCATCTCATAATCACCCGGTGTCGCTGACACATAGACGATCTGATGGACATGGCTTTCAAACTCCTCACGACGCAGAGGCCGATTATCCAAGGCAGATGGCAAACGGAAACCATAGTTGACCAACATCTCCTTGCGTGAGCGGTCTCCATTGTACATACCCTTGATTTGGCCCATGGTCATGTGGCTTTCATCGATCATGATGAGGAAATCTTCAGGGAAGAAGTCCAAAAGGGTGTACGGTGGCTCTCCTTCACTTCGTCCGTCCATGTGACGAGAATAGTTCTCCACGCCATTGGTGTAGCCCATCTCTCGCAACATTTCGATATCATACTCCGTCCGTTGTTTTAGCCGCTGGGCTTCTAAAAGCTTGCCTTCTTTTTCAAAGACCTTTAACTGCTCCTCTAGTTCCGCCTGAATCTTGGCTATGGCCACTTCCATATGGTCGTCATTGGTCACGAAGTGAGTGGCTGGGAAGATCGCTAAGTGGTCCACATCTCCTAGAACCTGGCCTGTCAAAGCTTCAATCTCACGAATCCGCTCAATCTCATCCCCGAAAAACTCGACTCGAAAGGCATGCTCATCACGCGAAGCTGGGAAAATCTCGACCACATCTCCACGAACACGGAATTTTCCCCGTTGAAAGTCGATGTCATTGCGCTCAAACTGGATGTCCACCAAGTCATTGAGCAGTTTATCACGAGAAATCTCCAGACCCGGACGCAGGCTCACCACGCTGTCGGAGTATTCCTTAGGCGAACCTAACCCATAGATACACGAAACAGACGCGACTACAATGACGTCATTTCGTTCTAAAAGAGCGGAAGTTGCTGAGTGACGAAGCTTGTCAATCTCATCATTGACCGAACTATCCTTTTCGATATAGGTATCGCTCGATGGCACATAAGCTTCTGGCTGGTAGTAATCGTAGTAAGAGACGAAATACTCGACCGCATTTTCAGGGAAAAATTCCTTGAACTCTCCATAGAGCTGCCCCGCTAAGGTTTTATTGTGGGCGATGACCAGGGTCGGCTTATTGACCTGGGCAATGACCTGGCTCATGGTATAGGTCTTCCCCGTACCAGTTGCCCCCATCAGGATTTGGGCTTTCTCGCCCCCCTCGATATTATCAACCAACTGCTCGATGGCCTGCGGTTGGTCCCCAGACGGTTGATATTTCGACACTAGTTTAAATTTGTTGTCTGTAATTCGGTTAATCATCTCTTTGTCCTCACATATATAGACCTTATTTTACCATAAATCACTAGAATTCTCTGAGATGAAGAATGAAGAGGAAATACAACATGTTACAAAGTGATCCATTATATCTGTACATGACCGAATTAAAATATAAATTATTGGACATGTATTAGCATGAAAACTAAATAAGACTCTCGAAAAACCTTCGAAAGTCTTGTCTTTTATTCTAAAACAATACAATACGTCATAAACATCAGTATCAATTTTTCCGTACCGCTTTACTACTTAATTTCCTGATTCCTTACCAAGAGATAGAGAGTTACTCCAAGTGAACATACCAGTCCAATAACGTAAGTACAGAGTTGCAAATAAGAAGCTCTCCCTAATATTGTATCTGCAACAATATTATAAAATAGGTAACTAGTCAATGGTTCCACCACTCTTTCTATGAATGGTTGTACTAAAATAGGAAATAGGAGCAAAATAGCTAAACTCCCCATTGGACTTTTGAAAAAATAACTTAAAAAGTAAGATATCAAAAAGTACTGGATGGAGCCAATCAAAAAGAAACTGAAAATTTCTAAACTGACACCATTTTCGCTCCTAAAAAAATGAAACCATATAAGCAGTACAGTGTAATATAAGGTTGATTGTAGTAATACATCAAATAACTCTATGAACAGGATCCTAATTGAACTGAAGATCCTTTTCCCGCTTACCAAGTAAACTAGTTTTGTTTCGTGTGATTGTAACTCAACAAATGCATTAACACATCCAATTCCAACAGAGAGCATTGATGCAAAAACAAGAGCTTGCTTTAAAGATAATTCTACAATTGTACCATTAATTGCAACTGGTAACACACCTAATAGACATATGAAAACTATTAAAAGTGACTGTATGGCTATCTGGTACTTTACAGGTTTTAAACTATATTTTTTGACGATAAGACTTCTAAATAGACTTGCCATTCTTCCTCCCCATTCGAATCTTTTCTACAACGATTATTAATACCAAGAACAAGATCCCTTCAGCTACTAAAAGAGTAAATCCATACAATTGACTCGTTTGAGTCCCTTCAATTCGGCCAAAAGCAAATGATTTTGCTCCGATTAAAGGCATTAGATTCTCTAATTTCGAAGAAATTCCTCTTAAAACACCTGACAAAGTGATGACTAATAATAAAACGTTTGCGATTAATGAAGTAATTGATTTTTTTGTTACGATTACGAAAAGTAAAGCTAATAAAGTAAGAACGATTGCAAATATCATAACTCTTACCGTAACATCTAAGAACAAAGTCAATTCTAAAAAATTCTTTAGAGTTGAATCTAGAAAAACGAATAAAATAACAGCGTTTACTATAGAAAATATTAAAGTAGAAAGTAACGATAGGACAATCGAACTTGCAATAAACCCAGTAAGACGAACTTTCCAGTTAGGAATCAATAACTGGCTAAAATAATCATCACCAAATTGATAATGGGTTGAATAAACAAGTGAAACAAGAATTGGCAAAAAAATAACACTTGCTTGGTAGGGTGAAGATAAGAGAGCATCCCGACTGTATAGACTGGATTCGATGATAACATAGATGGATCAAGGTTAACCGCCCGTCCATTTCCTTCCACTAAAGCATTTATCACCTGAATATTTTGAATGGTAAAAAATATGCTGACTCCCAAAATAAGAAAAAAAGTAACTTTGAAAGTAGGTAGACTACTATATTTACAAAGGTCACTAAAAAAGGAACGCTTCAACAAATTATTCACCTTCTTTCCCTTCGAGCGCCTTAAAATATGCTTCCTCAAAAGAGCCAAACTGTTTCAAAATATCTTTTGTAGGAGCATCAATAACAATTTTGCCATTAGAAATACCAACCAAATGATCTACAGTTAATTCTAACTCACTCATATAATGACTTGTCATTAATACAGTTTTACCTTCATTGACAAAAGATTGTAAAAAATTACGTACCCAGCGAATTCCTTCTGGATCTAGTCCATTGATTGGTTCATCTAAAATTAAGATGTCAGGATTTGCTAATAAGGCTGTTGCTAACCCAAGACGTTGCTTCATTCCTAATGAATAGTCTTTTACCTTTTTATTTTTAGCTTCACTTAACCCCACCAACTCTAAACATTCCTTGCACCTATTTCTATCAATCCCACAAGCCAAGCCAATCCACCGAAGATGCTGAAATCCTGTTCTGGTTGGGTAAGGTTGGCAACTGTCAAGGAACGATCCAACAATACCAAAAGGATTATCTCCCAATTGAGAGTATTTTTTGCCATCGATCAATGCCATTCCCATTTGACTATTTTCTAAGCCAAGTAAAATTCTGATTAAAGTTGATTTTCCAGATCCATTTGGTCCAATCAATCCAGTAATCTCACCTTTCTTAGCTTTGAAAGACACGTTTTGAAGGACAATTTTATTATTATATTCCTTATGTAGCTTTTGAATTGTTATCATTCATTCTTTTTCCCTTCTGACTTTTAGTGAAATTCCACCTTCACTTGGAGCAAGTATAACAGGAGAAAATCAGGAAATTCTCAGAATAATTATTTTTTTTATTTTCAACAAATTATATTCTATATTTGCTATAATATGCTCATATAATTGGAGGAACTATGAAGTATAAAATTTTAGCCATTGACGATGATGAAAAAATCTTACGATTAATAGGGAATGCATTAGAAGCAAACAACTTTCACGTGGAAACTCGTAAAAATATAGAGGAGATCAATATCTGTGACTTTACTGGATTTGATCTAATTTTACTTGACGTCATGATGCCTATTTCTGGTTTAGAAATTTGTCGTTCCATTCGTCCACAAATTGCTACTCCAATCTTATTTCTAACCGCTAAAGATTTTGAAGAAGATTTACTAAAAGGAATACAAGCCGGAGCCGATGATTACATCACAAAACCATTCAGCATTAAAGAATTGATTGCAAGAATTCAAATGCATCTTCGTAGAGAAGAAAGATCTCACCCTGCCTCTAAAGAAGAAATGAATTCAGATATTACTTTTTATCGAGATCGTCAAGAAGTTTATTATCAATCAAAGAGAATATCGCTAACTAAGCGAGAGTTTGATTTACTTTATCTTTTAGCCAAAAATGAAAACCGAATATTTACCATAGAAGAACTTTACAATTACCTTTATCCTGTAAGCTCTGACGCTCAACTACGGTCGATCACTGAATATATCTATCAAATTAGACAAAAATTTAAAATTCATCAAATCGATCCAATCAAAACAGTATGGGGAGGAGGATACAAATGGCAAAAGAATTGACAATCAGGCAACTCATTAAGCGTACCTACCTTACAATCATTTGGCAATTTCTTCTATGTCTTATACTTTTTTACATAGTTCCAGCTCTTCTATCTTCTGTATCAGGAATTAATGAAAAAAATGCCAATCGCTTTGCTTTATTTTTTAGCGTCAGCTCTTGGATTTATCTTTGCATCATTTTAATTGTTATCATTGTAATCAATATTAAACAATTATTAACCAAGATTCAAAAAGAAATGAACATGGTTTATCATAGTGGTCTATATTTCACAAAAAACGAACATCACCATTTGCAGATTAAGGAATTTATTGAAACAAATGATTTGATCGAAAAAATGCAATCTGAAATAAAAAATAGAATTCAAAATGAAAAAGATCAAAAAAAAGAACTCATGTTTCAAGTATCTAGCGCTGCACATGATCTTCGTAGCCCTCTAACTGTCATCAGAGGAAATGCTGAATTCTTACAATCTACCGAACAAACACCTCAAGCAATGGAATGTCTAAAAGATCTTGAGCAAGCAAGTATTCAGTTAAACGATTATTTTAACCACTTTATCCAATACTCCAAAACCTTTTACAACCAAGATATTCAACTTGAAAACATACCAATTAAACAAGTAACTTATCAATTACAGGAACATATCACTCCTTTACTCCCTAGAAATACACAATTTGTTTTTACAAACACAGTAACTCCATCGGCACAAATTGCAATTCATTCCAATCTATTTTACCGAGCAATCACAAATATTATTACGAATGCAGTACAACATCAACAAGAAAATGATGCACAAATTCACCTAACAATTTCACAAAAAAATAGTCAGTTAGTTCTAACCATATGGAATAACCAATCTAGTTTTTCAAAAAATATATTAGAACATGCTGGAAATCTTTTCTATAAAGATGACCAAGCAAGAACACCCTCTCAAGAAAGTCACTATGGACTTGGTTTATCATTCGTAAAACGCGTCATGAAACTTCATAATGGAACGATGCATTTAGAAAATATTAATCATGGTGCCCAAGTCAAGCTAATTATTCCTATTATTATATAGAAAAAGCCGAACCCATCAATATGAGTTCGGCTTTCCTTCATTTATGACTCCAATGACTCCAAAAAATCAGTAATGCATGAACTTCATGTCAGAAAACCTAACATAAAAAGTTGATTTTTCTTGCTAAACTGATATTTTTCTGATATAATAGCTTTTATAGAAAAACATAAGATCATTCATATTCTATCCGGTATGAATGATTTATTTTTTAGGCCATCCTTTGGTCGATCCACTCATGGGTCAAACACCTAAAGAGAAATGAAGAAAAAGGAGACAGAAATGAAGAAAAAATTACTAGCCTATTTGCTTTTCTTATTTCCACTGGTAGCATTCGCTGGTCATGCTCATGCTGAGACGATCAAGGTCGTTTTCGACACAGCTTATGCTCCATTTGAATTTAAAGATTCAGATCAAACCTATAAAGGAATTGACGTAGAAATCTTGGACAAGGTCGCTGAAATCAATGGCTGGGATTTAGATAAATCCTTCCCTGGATTTGATGCTGCAATCAATGCTGTCCAAGCTGGTCAAGCGGATGCCATTATGGCTGGAATGACCAAAACAACTGAACGTGAAAAAGTCTTCACCATGTCTGATACTTACTACGATACAAAAGTTGTCATTGCGACTACGAAAGCTGACAAAATCACGAAGTACAGCCAATTAAAAGGGAAGAAAGTCGGTGTTAAAAACGGAACTGCAGCTCAACGCTTCCTTGATAAAAACAAGGACAAGTATGGCTACAGTATCACGACTTTTGATACGGGTGATCTCATGTACAATAGCTTATCGACTGGTGCAGTGGATGCTGTGATGGACGACCAACCCGTCATTCAATATGCCATCCAAAAAGGTCAGGACCTAGCGATCAATATGGATGGGGAAGCAGTCGGTGGCTTTGCCTTTGGTGTTAAAAAAGGTGGGAAACATGAAAAATTGATCACTCAATTTAACAAGGCCCTCGCCCAAATGAAAGCTGATGGAACACTTGATAAGATCATCAAGAAATGGACAGGTGAAAGTCAATCAACTGCTAACAGTGCTGTTCCAGAAACAACTACTCCTGCTGGTCAAAAAGCAAGCCCCCAAAAATCAAAATATAGTATCTCAAGTGATTCTTCCTTTGCCCCATTCGTTTTCCAAAATGGGAAAAATAAGTATACAGGAATCGATATGGATTTGATCAAGGCCATTGCCAAAGACCAAGGATTTACCATTGAAATTGATAACCCTGGATTTGACGCTGCGGTAAGTGATGTCCAATCTGGTCATGCCCAAGGAATGATCGCAGGAATGACTGTGACCGATGCTCGGAAAGAAACATTTGATTTTTCTGAACCATACTACACTGCCAATTCTATTCTAGCCGTTCAAGAAAGTAGCAATATTGATTCTTATGATGACTTAAAAGGAAAGACGGTCGGTGTTAAAAACGGAACTGCATCGCAGACCTTCCTTGAAGAAAACCAAAAGAAATATGGTTACAAGATCAAAACTTTCTCTGATGGGGCTTCTATGTATGACAGCTTGAATTCTGGTTCGGTTGCAGCGATTATGGATGATGAACCCGTCATCAAATATGCTATTAAACAAGGACGTAAATTCAAAACACCTATCGAAGGAACTCCAAGTGGTCAACTAGCGTTTGCGGTTAAAAAAGGTGAAAATCCTGAATTGATCGAAATGTTCAATAACGGTCTTGCAAACTTGAAGAAAAATGGCCAATACCAAAAGATTCTCGATAAATATCTTAAGTCAGATAGCAAATCAAGTACTTCAAGTACAACAGCAGATGAAACAACGATCTGGGGCTTACTTCAAAACAACTACAAACAATTGTTAAGTGGTTTGGGTGTAACCCTTGCCCTTGCACTTCTCTCTTTCGCCATTGCTATGGTGATCGGTGTTATCTTTGGGATGTTTAGTGTTAGCCCTTATAAATGGCTCCGCTGGACAGCAGAAATCTTTGTCGATGTTATTCGCGGGATCCCACTCATGATCCTTGCTGCCTTCATCTTCTGGGGAATTCCAAACTTGATTGAATCTGTCACAGGTCATCAATCCCCAATCAACGACTTTGTCGCAGGTACCATCGCCCTCTCCCTCAATGCTGCTGCTTATATCGCAGAAATTGTCCGTGGGGGGATTCAAGCTGTACCGATTGGACAGATGGAAGCCAGCCGAAGCCTTGGAATCTCTTATGGCAAGACCATGCGTAAGATCATCTTGCCACAAGCAACCAAACTCATGCTTCCAAACTTTGTGAACCAATTCGTCATTGCGCTGAAAGATACGACGATCGTTTCTGCGATCGGATTGGTCGAACTCTTCCAAACTGGTAAGATCATTATTGCTCGAAACTACCAAAGTTTCAAGATGTATGCTATCCTTGCCGTCTTCTACCTCGTGATTATCACCTTGCTAACACGCTTTGCAAAACAATTAGAAAAGAAGGTTAACTAATGACTAAATTAAAAATTGATGTCCATGACCTCCACAAATACTATGGTGAAAATGAGGTCTTAAAAGGAATCTCCGCGAAATTCTACGAAGGGGATGTGGTCTGTATTATCGGACCGTCCGGTTCTGGTAAATCGACCTTCCTTCGGAGTCTCAACCTCCTCGAAGAAGTGACAAAAGGTCAAATTACCGTAAATGGATATGATCTAACCGATCCAAAAACCAATGTTGATTTGGTCCGTGAAAATATTGGGATGGTTTTCCAACACTTCAACCTCTTCCCTCACATGAGCGTGCTAGAAAACATTATGTTTGCGCCGGTAGAGCACAAACGGATGACTCGCGAAGAAGCTCAAAAAGTCGGAATGGAATTATTGGAAAAAGTTGGTCTCGCAGATAAAGCCGATGCCAATCCAAACAGCCTTTCCGGTGGTCAAAAACAACGTGTGGCCATTGCCCGTGGACTCGCCATGAATCCAGATATTATGCTCTTTGACGAACCGACTTCTGCCCTTGACCCTGAGATGGTTGGAGATGTATTGAACGTTATGAAGGACTTGGCCAAGCAAGGGATGACCATGATTATCGTCACCCACGAGATGGGATTTGCCCGCCAAGTAGCCAATCGGGTCATCTTCACCGCAGATGGGGAATTCCTCGAAGACGGCAAACCAGACCAAATTTTCGATAACCCCCAACACCCACGATTGAAAGAATTCTTGGATAAAGTGCTAAACGTTTAAAAAGATAATATACCCTCATGATTTCTGAGGAGGCTGGGACAAAAGTCCTAGCCTCTTCTTGTTTTTGGATTATCGAGCAAGACGCAGTCCTTGAGTGGGCTCTACTACGCTGATTTCATCAGCTTTTACAGCCCTACTCAACTGTGCGGAGGTGGGACAACGAAATCGAATTCTAACGAATGACCGATTTCTATCCCGCTCTCTTTTTTCTTGATTAAAGTCTATATCTAGTATATAATCAATCTATAACGTATAGATTGGAGATATATCATGGCTTTAACTTTATCGAAACAATACAATTTTAAACTGAATGAAGCCACTATGGAACAAGCTCGAAAAATTATCAAGGAAAAGGGAATGACAATGACAGATGCTATTTCTTTATTTGTGGAGCAAATAGTCCTGGAGCAAGATTTGCCTATTAAGACGGCCGAAGATCTACATAGAGAACAGTTGATTGAAGAATTACAAGCCCAATCTGAGCGTGCCTTGAGAGAATACGAGGCAGGCGAAGGAACTTCCCTAGACGATATGAGGGTACGTTATGGCTTATAAAGTGATTGCTTCAAAAGAGGTCGAGGAAGCTATCGAGAATATACACGACTATATAGCTACGGTACTTCTATCCCCTCAATCCGCCAAAAATACTGTGGCTAAAATCTTAGACAGCTTAAAAAGTTTAGAGATTTTTCCTGAAGCAGGCTTTGACGCTGATGAGAAAATCGGAGTAAAGATTAACAGCAAGTATCCCTCACGAGGAAAAATTATAGACCAATATGTTTTGCTTTACTTCATTGACCAAAAACGAAACACTGTTTTTTTATCTCACCTATTCCACACTAAAAGTGACTACGTCACTTTGTTACAAAAAGACAATAAAAAAAGTACAAATACATGAGACAACTTTCTTAAGTTTATAAGCTCCGAAACCTTAATTTTGGTACCTTCTTGGTTTAACAATACGGTATATATATAATATTTTACAGCTATATCCCCTTTAGAAACCTTGATTGAAATCAGTCCAATCTTATTCAACAACGAGGATTTTCTATAAGTTGTATATGATTTCCCCTCTTGGAACTTTAGAGATGTTGGATGCAATAATGTTTTCTTGCCATACTTAAGGGACAAGTTATGAATTCCAAACATAAATAGACACTTCCTGGTGATAACACTTACATCTAGCAATTTTGCTAGATGCTTTTTTTGTACTATAAAAGCATTTTCAAATTTAAAAATGCTTAAAAGACATATTAAAAACTTTCCTAAGGTGAGTACGGACGTTAGGTGAAATTATCCAGTGGATGATTTCAGCAATCCAGGAAGTACCATGACTAAATAAAGATACTAAGGGCGACTGTGGATAAAGTCAAAATAGGGAGTCTGACGCAAAATCTTTCGATTCTAGGAGAATTTATCATTTTGACACAATCCGCAGCCCGTGTTCAATTCATATTGAGCCTCTTCGCTCTTTAATTTCTGGGCTCAGGCTAAAACAGTTTCCCAAACTGTTTTACTCTCAATAATTCCGAGTGAGAGTGGGACAGAAATCGGTCATTCGTCAGAATTCGATTTCGTCGTCCCACCTCCGCACAGTTGAGTAGGGCTGTAAAAGCTGATGAAATCAGCGTAGTAGAGCCCACTCAACCACTGCGTCTTGCTCGACAATCCAAAAACAAGAAGAGGCTAGGACTTTTGTCCCAGCCTCACTTTTCTCACAGCGGAAAGTTTTAATATTCTCTTAATTTGTTATACAAATTAGGTAGATATTTATTCCTTTGCAGAATCACTTTACTTATTTTAGCTGAAACAAAGTATAAATTTCTAATTATCTTTTTATATTTTCTTAAATGCTCGTAAAGCCTTATTCTATGTGCTTTCGAGTATTTTTACTGTAGGAAGATACTTCACGTTTCTTTGCATATTTCCTCATGTCTTAGCTGTCAGAAGTGGTAAATAAGTAGTAAATTCATTTGTACTACTAAGCAACAAGACGCTCCTGTTGCTTCTCTTTATTCAAGCGTTTCATTTCTGCCATTGCAGAATCGAATGTTGCATGTGCGTAATAGTTCAGCGTCATGGCTATATTAGCATGTCCCATAATGTACTGTAATGCCTTTGGATTCATTCCTGCATTTGCATAGTTGGTACAGAATGTATGTCGCAAACTATGTGGAGTGATGTGTGGCAATTTATCCTCGTTATACTTATTGTATTTCTTAACAAGACCTTTCATCATGCCGTTGTAATCACTTGCCACTTTTGGATAGTTCTTTCTATTAAGAAAGAGGAAATCACTATATCCATCAATCTCAACACGCTTATCATTCTTTCGATTCGCTAACACTCGCTTAAATGCTTGATAGGCTTCTTCAACCATAGGAACTTGACGTTCGCCACTTTTGGTCTTTGGTGTTTCAATGTAGTACCCAATTTCAGTATCTCTCAATAGCTGATGGTCTATATTGACAAGACGATTCTCAAAATCTAAATCTGGAAGTGTCAAACCACCAAACTCTGAAATACGAAGACCTGTTTTTAAGAGTATCAGAATTTCATCATAATTTTTGCTGTAGGTTTTATCAGCTTTTGCAAAGGCTAACAGTTTTTCTTCCTGTTCTTCTGTTAGTACGGTCTTAGGGACAGTATCATCATCAAGAACTGCTTTCAGTTGAAAGTCAAATGGATTCTTCCGAACACAATCATCTTGTATAGCAATATAGAATGAAGCCTTTAAAGAACGTTTGTAGTTATTGATGGTTTGATAAGCATAACCATTTTCACTCATTCTAATAGCCCATTCTTTAGCGTCTGATGGCTTAATACTGTCAATACTTCTTACACCTAACTTGTCTTTCTTCAAAATATCCATAAGATATTTGCGTCCAGTTTCAGTGTTTTTTCTAACCTTTGGTCTTTGAGCGTTCTGTTTTGCGTAAAGCTGGCAGAGTGTCATTTTCTTTCCTACAACATCAATACCATCATGAATGTCTTTCTGTAACTCTGCGATTTTCTCTCTAAGTGAGATACAATCACGCTTTCCTGCTGGTACTCGGTCTGTAGCCACAAGTTTCCACGAGTAAACAAATTGCGGTTCTCCAAATGAATCTATATATTTGTATAAGTATCTTCCGTCTTTTCGTTGGCTCTCTCCAGTCTTTAAGATTCGACCTTTATTGTCACGTCTTTTTTCTGACATGGCATTTGCTCCTTTCCTTTATGGAAAGAGCCTTGATACGACTTAATACTATTTTATCATATACAAGACCCTTTGGCGACGCTAGATTGCGTCCAATGTATCTATAATTTTTTCAAATTGTTTTCGTTTAATCTGAATACGATTGCCATTCATAATCAGCCAATTTGCATTTTTATTTTCCTCTGCCAAGCGTCGTAGCTTGTTTTCGCCAATACGAAAATATTTTGACGCTTCTTCAATGGTTAGGGTATAACGTTCCCAAATAGGAATGTCAGTCTGCTTCATAAAATCCTCCTTTCCAAATCACTTATTTGGATTTCATAAAAGTTGTTTTACCAGCAATCGAACAGCTTTAGCAAAGCTCACGGGAGTTCCACCCCTGCATGGTTCTCATGTAGCCATACTCATTGCCTGCGACGGTTTTATCACGCTCGGACTATTGACTGTATGGGAGTATCATTATCACGATAAGAATGTCGTTGCAGGCAATCCTGCTAAAGATTGCTTCTCGGATCACTAACATGAATCGCTCGCTATCTTTAGAAGATAGGTCATGGCGGTTAGTTCCGTTGGCTCTTTTCTTATCGAAACGTATTCGATTACTTTTATTCAGTTTTCAAAGAACAATGGCTCGTTAGCCTATCAAAACACATTGAAAGCTCAATATGCTTTGATGGAATAACAAACCTCCCTGTTCGGGAAGCGTGGAATAGTATGGCACGCTTCCACGAAAAGAGAGAGGTTATTACTTAATTTCAAATGACAGAATCTTTGTAATCAGTCTGGTTTCCATTCTTCCACGTAAGACTTCATCAACGACCATACTTTGATTGCCATATTCATCTTTCATAAGTCGTAGGGAACGTTTCGTTATGTACCCTCTGTAATGATGTAGAATCTGGTTAATCGCTTCGGTATCGCCATCTGTTGCCTTTACAATGAGAGGAAAGGGAATCATAGGATATTGTGTTTTCATTCTTCAAATTCCTCCATAAACTTTTTAATTAAGGCTAGTCCACTGGTTCTATGCCGATAGACAGTAGAACGGTTCAATTTCAACAGGTCTGCAATTTCTGAATCGCTCATGTCCATAAAGTAAAACAGCAGTAGAATTTCACGTTTCTTGTCTGGCAACTCACGTAATGCTTCACTCAACAAATCATTTTCAACGCCTACTGATAACCCATTGAGTGTAAAAATCTGAAAGTCAGTTGAATAGTTATCTGTTGTCGCAAACTGGCTAACAAGATAATCGCCAACATCCGAAAAGGACACCTCACGCTTTGCAATCCTTGAAAGATAAAGCATATAATTCTTTCGCTCGTCTTCCATAGCACGTTTACAGATATAGTCAAACTGATTTTCTATTGTGGTCTGAAAAGAAGATGGTTTCATGTTTCTCACCCCCTTTCTGTCTAGGAAAGGAAGTGAGCCTTGCTCGTTTATCTCCTTTCACTCTTAGTCCCAATGTGAAAGGGGGATTTGTTGCATTACTGATAAATAAACTTTGTAAAAAAGTTCTGAATAGCCAAAAAAGCATATAAACAGATTTATTTCTCTGTTTACATGCTTCTGTTATTCTATCTATATGATTTATAAAACCACATTGGTGGACGTACTTATCTATTGCAGATAGACGACTTTTTTTGACAAGAACCCAATGTAAGGAAATTTATTGTATATGATGTACTTCATGGCGACGTTGACCTCCAACAAACCGCCATTTGGAAGTAAGATACAATATTTTAACAGCATAAATAGCACTACCATATAACGGTTTTTTTTATTGGCGTTTAGTAGTGCTTTTTATTAAATATAAACCTATAAACCATATAACACGTTTTTCTATACCTGTTTTTAATTCAGTAGGAACAATAAAATGTATAGAGGTGGTCTACTATGCGTAAAAAAGAAGATAAATATGATTTTAGAGCCTTTGGTTTAGCCATTAAAGAAGCTCGATTGAAACGAGGTTTAACTCGTGAACAAGTGGGAGCATTGATTGAAATTGACACACGGTACTTAACTAATATTGAAAATAAAGGGCAACACCCCAGCATACAAGTTCTTTATGACCTTGTATCGTTACTTCATGTTTCCGTTGATGAATTTTTCTTACCTGCTAATAACTTGGTAAAAAGCACCCGACGATTACAGATAGAGAAATACATGGATAGCTTTACAGACAAAGAACTATCCTTAATGGAATCTTTAGCCAGCGGTATCAACGAAGCAAGAAACATCGAAGACTAATTAAAAGAATCCATACATAACGGAAAGAGCCGATAAAATGAGATTGTATTAATCTCATTTTATCGGCTCTGCGTCTTTGCGTCTGGCTCTGTAATCACAGTTACTTTGAACTGCTTTATTTCAATTAAATTTTCTTGTCTGCATTTCGGACAATAGAGGGGGAATTTTTTTAATTCAGTATCTTCCCTTATCTTTAATCATGTTTTATTTCCACATACAGGACACAATATCCACTTGTAGTTTATAATAACTATCTCCTCCTTTACACTTTAATTCAAATCTTTATTAAAAAATATGGCTATGTCACAACAAACAGTTGATAAATAGCCATTTTTATAGGGGAGTATCAGAACTCCCCTACAAACTGTTATTTGCAGTTATCTATACTCATTTGGAATTTCGATATGAAGTGTCTCACACAATAACTTCACATCATGTGCATCATTTTCATCAAACTCGTATCCCAGATGGAACATTACTTGACTATATGGTTCAATACAGGAAACCTCTATTTCCTCAATTCTTCCTTTACCCGAAAAAGTTTCTACCGGAAAACAATCCCCATCATAAAGAATTTCACCTTCGTCCGTATATTCAAAACAATGCAAATCAATAATTCTGTTTTTCAAATCTTCCCATACAGTATGGTTCAATGTTGTATATTCCATCTTAATCTCATAAAAGCCATTAGCTTTCATTATTTCTATAAAGTTCTGATAATCGTTCTTTTCTACAAAAATGTCAATATCATTATGGGCTCTTGACTGATATCCAAGAAGAGCATCTACACCCCAGCCACCATCAAGAAAGACTTTAATCTCCGCATCTATTGCAAATTGAAGAATCTGTTTTACATCTGTTATATTGACCATCTTATCATCTCCACAAATTCTAATTAGGCGACCAGAGGAACTGCTGGTCTGTTTGATAAATCTCTGCATTTAGCAGTTTTCAATGTTGCCAAAACGAAAGTTAAGAAGATGTTCCTTTTCTCCATGTCGCTTTCTTTGGCGTAATTTACAAGGTTATTCCACACAAGATAGTTGTTCAGATACTTGGTAGAAACACCGTTAAAGCCACGCATAAACCTCTTTAGCTGGCTATGGTAGCTATTGATATGTTGGATATTATAAATGCCTTTCTTGGCTTTGCCAGTCTTTAACTGCACAAGGTCAATGCCATTGGCATTTGTAAATCTCACATAGGAGTTCATCTTGTCCGTAACAAGAGTGGAATTGGTCTTAATCCTACCATCATAAATATGATGTAAATCTCTTGTAGAAACTCTACCAGTATTCGTAATCTTGGAGATAGACAAGCCATTCCTATTAACCGCACAAGGAACACATACCTTTTCTTGGGACAAGCCTCTGATATGTGTAGAATGACCACGCTTATGAGCCTTGCGTGGCATAGCAAATGTCTTACTCTTGCTATGATTGCCCTTGTACGAGATGGCGAAAAAAGTTTCGTCAGCCTCAATAATGCCGTCAAGGGTAACATCGTCTGCCATATTCTGAAGTGCATCCAAAATCTTGTGTCTCCAAAGGAATGCGGTGTTTCTGTGAATCCCACAAGCAACAGCAGTCTTACGAATGGATAAGCCATTCATCATACAATCAATGTACTGCTCCCACACGGACAAGTCTTTTCTTGTACCAGACACAATGGAGTTCGTAGCAATCACGAAGGACTTGCCACAATCCTTACATACATATCGCTGTGTGCCATCTTTACGATGACCATTGCGAACCACATGGATACAGCCACAAAGAGGGCATACACGACCATTTGCAAAGCGTTCCTTTGCTACGAAATCTTCAATATTCAAAGGCTTTACAAAGGCAGGACTTAAAAGCATTGTTTTAAGGCTTTCCTGCTCTGCGACAGTCAACTTACCGATAATATCTAATGCGTCTTTGATAGTAGGCATATCCAATTACCTCCTTCGGTGGTACTGTTTCTTACTATTATTATACGCTATTTCTCGTCAAAATCAACCATTTGTTGTGACAGAGCCAAAAATATTTCATCTTATTTAACAAGAAACCATATTTATATAACAACATAAAATACACTAAGTTATTTTATTGAACATATATCGTACTTTATCTATCCGACTATTTGGACGACGGGGCTGGCAAACAGGTTCACCGGTAGTAACATGGTACCCTTTTAACTCTGTTAAACAAACACTACGTCCATTTGTAAAGAAAGTTAAATCACTACGATATTCTTGAATACACCGAGCAGGGATTTCTCCACTAAGAATGACCTCATTATTTTTCAATTGAGTGTCTACGATGTTCGCACAATATTTAGGAGCATCGTTGTATGCTCGTGAAAGATATTCCTGTGGCGCATAAATTTTAAAACTAAGATATGGCTCTAACAATTCTGTTCCAGCTTTTTTTAAGACTTGTTCCAATACAATAGGAGCAAGCATCCGAAAATCTGCTGGGGTACTAACAGGGCTATAGTATAAGCCATACTTAAAACAGATTTTACAGTCCGTCACATTCCAACCATACAATCCTTGTTCACAGCCATAGCGTATCCCCTCCATAACTGCATTTTGAAACGATTGATTTAAGTATCCAAGAGAAACCGAGCTCTCATACTGTACTCCGCTCCCTAATGGAAGCGGTGCTACAGATAGACCAATGGAAGCCCAGAAAGGATTCGGTGGAACTTCGATGTGAATGGTATACTCTGCTTTTTTTAACGGTCTTTCCATATAAATGACTGTAGGCTCTTTTATTTCTATCTCCACATGATACTTTTCTTGCAGCAGAGCACAAGTCACTTCCATTTGTACTTTCCCTAAGAAAGAAAGTATGATTTCATGTGTCGCAGAATCCACATAATATCGCAGAAGCGGGTCACTGTCGAAGATTTCTAAAAGTGCATCAAGTAACATTTCCCTTTGTTGAGGTTTGCTCGGTTCAACAGTCGTTTGCAGCAGAGGGAGGGGATTTTCAATTCTCTCTCTCTGTGGCAATAGCTTTGTATCTCCAAGAACACTATTTAACTTCAAAAACTCATTCTGCAAAATAACAATTTCCCCGGAATAAGCCTTATCGATTTTACATAATTCACCATTTATTGAAGTATACATTTCTGTAATTTTTATTTTTTCCTTTTCCGATATTCTAACCGAATCTCGCAAATGCAGTACGCCACTATAAAGACGTATATATGCAAGACGCTGTCTTTTTTCCGAATACTCAATTTTGAAAACTTTTCCGCAAAGTTCAGACTGACCTCGATGTGTTGATGAATAAAATTTATTCGTAATCACTTCTATAAGGTTATCAATCCCTATATTGTTTTTTGCACTTCCGTGATAAACAGGGAACAGGGAACAATTATGAAATCTTATGCTTTCCTCTTGTTCGAGTTCCAATGCTTCTAATGATTTACCGGACATATATTTCTCTAAAAGGTCATCGTTTCCCTCTATTACCGTATCCCATTGTTCAGATTCGGTAAAGTTCGTCACACACATATTAGGATACAGTTCTACCTTCTGTTTGATTACAATTTCGGCAGAAAGTTTCTCTTTAATATCCTGATAAACCGTTGATAAATCAATTCCATTTTGGTCAATCTTATTGATAAAAAAGATTGTGGGAATCCCCATTTTCCTAAGTGCATGAAATAATATACGAGTTTGTGCTTGTACGCCATCTTTTGCAGAAATCAGTAGAATTGCCCCATCTAAAACTGATAATGAACGATATACTTCTGCTAAGAAATCCATATGTCCTGGCGTGTCTATGATGTTCACCTTCGTATTTTCCCACTGAAAAGAGGTTATTCCTGTCTGAATTGTAATTCCTCTCTGACGTTCTAAAAGCGTATTATCCGTCCTCGTTGTACCTTTGTCCACGCTTCCTAATTCTGTAATCGCTCCACTGTTATATAATAAGCTTTCTGTTAAGGTAGTTTTTCCTGCATCAACATGAGCTAAAACTCCAATATTAATAATTTTCATGTGATTTTCCTCCATTCAAAAACCCAAAAGGGCATAAAAATCCCAGTGATAAATACTTTTATCACTGGGATTTTTATGCATAACCATAGGTATACAAAGCATACAGATATTCTCTGGATACTTTAGAATCACATGATAAAGGTATTCTTAAACTGGGTACAAAAAACTAAGCCCTCCTAAAAAAGGACATCCAATTATTTGTTCCCACTATCAAATTGACAGTTTATTTAAGAATACCTTGCCGCATATTTATTAACTCCTTTTAAATAGATACTTAAATAATAGCACGTAAGAGCATATTTGTCAAGGAATCTCCAATTTTTTATCAAAGAGAGTACGTGATTACAAAATAGCTGTAATAATGTACCAATATTTGTTATTCTATAATCTTCCAATTACTCCCGTTCTTTTCAAGTACCAAATCAAATTGAGATACCTGCGTTGCTTTGGTCTGCTGGTCGATATACTCCACTGTCAGCGATACCGTGACTTGATTATCCTTACGATTGTGAATAGGATTTACCAGTTCTTGAAAGATGTACTCTTTTCCGATTGGTTTTAATATCCCGTCATTCACATAGTAGGAAAGTTCACTGGCTGTCGCTGTAGGATAGAGCTTGAAGAACGTCGTTAAAAACTCATTGATTTCATTGGTTGTAATGGAATCAACCGTCCCCTCACTTTCAATGGCTTTTGGTTTATAACTTGATTTCTTAGGTATGTTGGTAATGGTCGGATTCTTAACCAGTACCATATTTCCAGAACCATCTACATAGACACTCACTATATAAGCAGAGTGGACGGTCTTTGTATTTTCTCCCTCTGTAATGAGCTGGTCTACACTGTAGGTTACATTAAACTCATTGTCGCCAGTTGGCTCTACCGTCCATATCTGAAATCCTCTTACAGAAGACGATACAGGAATATCTTTGCGTACTGTATCAACATTGAGAGCTTGAAGTTCATCTGTCAGATAGCCTTTTAGACTTTCCATTCGATTATCAATGGACTTATCGGATTGCTCCCATGAATAGTAGACTTTCGCAAAGTTCTCTACAAAATTTTCTACATGATGAGTATCAACGTATTCCTTTTCTATGATAGTTGTTTCGTGAATAGTATGAGTATCTATAGCTGTAAAGTGCTTGAATATCGCAAAGCTGAAACTAAGCCCTAAAAGTACCCACAAGGCAATCACAACCTTTTTATGAGGATTGACCTTATAGTAGACACGAGGTTTCTTTTCCTTTGGTATCTGTTTTTCTTTATTCTGATTTTTTCTAAATTTCATCATTAAATCTTCCTTTCTCATTGTTTGATTCGTCCTGCTCCCACTAAATGCTGTTGCCAGTAGGGGCTTGTTAAGTCGGCATAACCGATTGGGTCGCCTGCATGAAACATACGGTTATTGCCAAGGTATATCCCAACATGAGTAATATAAGAGCCAGCGTTATAGGTAGAATGAAAGAAAACCAAATCGCCAGCTTGTGCTTCCGATAGTGGGATATGCTGGGTCACATCATATTGCTGTTGTGCGGTTCGTGGTAAGTTAATTCCAGCTTTTCCATACGTCCATTGTGTCAGTCCGCTACAATCAAAAGAAGTAGTCGGGGAAGCTCCACCGTAAACGTATCGCCAGCCCTCATATTTCAGTGCTTCGTCCATGATGGCTTGTACCGTATCATCATCAAACTCTGTTGTGACAAGATACTGCGTTACCAGTTGCACATAAAACATATTGCCATAGTTGTATCGCCAGCCCCCATTGATAGGTATGGCTATGGGATTGGGGTAAGACACTTTTTCGCCACCTGAATACTCTTTTGAGAAACTTTGAGCCAGTTCAAAGGTATATTTATTTCCACGATTAGCCACATACCCTAAGAAACCACCACCATAATTGTAGGACTGGATAACCGATTCTAAATCTACACTGAGCCTTTCGCTACTGGCTAATAATTCACTGAAATACTTCACACCTTGCTTAATGGATTCTTCTGTACTCAATGAATTAGGTGGAAGACCGAGGGATTCCGAGGACTGCATAACATCTTCCGCAGTACCGCCCGATTCCACCTGTATAATCGCAAGAAGTATGTTGACATATTCTTCAACGCCATATTCTTTGGCATATTTTTCTACCATAGGCTTATGAGCCAGCACTTCTGCGGAAACATTCACACCTCCATAATGAATATTGGAAATTCCGCTGTCCTGTTCATCTGAAAATAAAATGGCAACAAACAGAAGCAGTGAGAAGACCATCAAGAATAATCCAGAACCACCAATCACTAAAGTTTTCAACTTCATGGTTTCTTACCGACTTTCTTAATGGTGGCGGTTTTGATTGGTGGTCTACTTCTTGTATTTTGTAGTGGTACTCTTTGAACAGTAGACGGACGTTCTTTTGTGATTGGACGTTGTGAAGTTCTATCTGCTGTAGTGGTTGAAGTTGCTGGCTTTTGAACGGTTTTTTCTTGAACGGTATTGCCTTGGCGTTCCACTTTTGGACTTGAAAAATCGGACTTAACTGCTGGACGCTCTTGTTTGGCTTGTTGAGATTCCTTATATGAAGTCTGAATATTAGACTGTTTTGAGGTCTGTTCATCATGATATTGTTCTTGTCTTGTAGTCGGTCTTTCATGAACAGAAGAAGCAGGCTGTTTTTTCTGTTTGACCTGTTCCATTTCAGAGCGACGCTTCGCAATGGTTTTTCGCCTTTGTTCCTGCTGTTCCTTGCGTCCACTGGCTCTGTCCGCTTTGGTTTGAGAAATACTACTGGTTAAATCACGGACATTCTCTTTTACTTTGGATTTTCCTTGATATACTGCATATCTTGCATTGGTCGGCAAATCTTTAACCTGTTCTTTCAAACCACTAGCAGTGTCTACCATTCTGTCTTTGGTATCAGCTACTGTACCGATGGTTTGACCGATACGTTTTCCAAGTGTTGATTTTTCCTTTCCGTCTGGTCGGGAGTGATCTGCTTGTGTCCTTGCAGAACTCCCCGAACCCGACTGTCCTTTTTTACCTGTAACAATGGCAGACCCAGCCCCTAGAGTAGTCATGGAACGTCCAAGTTTCCGCTGTAGACGGTGCATGTGAGCGTGCATAAGCATACGAGGTTTTCTCATCACACGACTTCCCACACTTTGAGAATCGTTACTCTGTAGAGAAAACATACTCATTAAATCGCCCAGCTTGAAGTAGATTCCTGCAAAGGTCACAATCTGTAGAAAAGCAATCAAAAAGAACGGATAACCAGCCGATAAGGTATAGAGCATGGTTGAAATACTAAATGCTGTCGTAATAATCAATGTGATTCCAGCTCGTGTCAAAATGGTATTAAAGAGCTTTGTTATGGCTCGTTTTGACATACCATCAAATGATGGAATCATGCTTAAAATAAAGCTCACAGGCAGAAACATAGCATAGATGATAAAAAGTACCTGCGAGAAAATCATGATTCCTGTTAATAGGAATACAAATATGGAAATCCCAATATTGAAGACAAATAGGAAGAAGACTGTACCTAAACGGTTAATGGTCTTTGTAATGGTTAGATTGGTATTGCTTCTGTCTTCAATTTCTTCCGCAACAATTTTTTCTCTGTCTTCGCCATTGTTGGAATCTGGGCTGGTGGAGAGCAGGCTTTCCACACGGTCAATACCGATACTTTCAATGTCTGAACTGTTGTATTGAAGCAGTAGCCACGGTTGCTGAACCTGTATGGAAAACAGGCTATCTCTGATTAAGTCCACGCTGTCCTTGCCTTGACTATCGGAATGGGGCATGACAATCTTCGTGCCAAGTGATAAACTGGCATTACTGATGTCTGATGAAAAGTCATTGATTTTTTTAATGTAGTCGGGAGCGTAGGCAATAAAGGAAGCCGATAGGATAAACACCAGCACAAAATTCATAATGGCATGAATTGCCTTTGTGGTTTCTCTCTTTATCAGTCCCGTATAGGCAACATAAACCCCAAGAACCAAAATCAAGAGTAAGAGGAATCCAACATAGAAACCCTCTGTTGAAAATCCGTTTGCACTCACACCAGCTAAGGTCTGCATATTCTTACCAATGGAATCTGCTGTAGCGGAAATGAAGTCTAAGGAATAGGCTTCCTGTACTAAGTAACCTGTCGCATTGGAAACATACAAACTGATTGTCCAAATAAAATTGGTAATGGCATATAGTCCATACATGACCTGTTTTCCAATCCCGTCCGACCAGTTCCACGGAAGCCAGCCCCAGCTATTATCCACATAAAAATCCAGTTGATAGTTTTCAAGTGGGTATCGGCTGTATTCATTTGCCACATTGACCGTATCATCTACCAAGCCCGCAGCTTGAACCACCGTTCCCAGCATGGCTAAAAGAAAAATGGCAATCACAAGTGTGAAAGCCACTGTCATTGCCACTTTACCTAGACGTTTCAGCGTCCAGTTTGATTTTATTCTGTTTACTATTGATGGTTTCACATTTACACCTCTTTTCGCACAGGTGGTCTGGTATCAAAGGCATGGAGCAGTTCTTCAAATACAGGGTGGAACTGTATCACACCGACACGACCATATAAATCACTGATAAGGCATTGCCCGTTTTCCAAATCACGCAATCGCTTCTGATTGTTTTCGTCCTCTGGGTCTACACCAAAAAAGGCTAAGGTCTTTTTAATCTCGTTAAGGTCAGTGGAACGAAATGCAAATTTTAAGCCGAGGTTATTTTTCAGTTTTTCATCTAAGAGGTCGTCTGTATTTTGGGTCACGAAATATACCCCAGCGTTCATAGCACGACCAGCCCGAACCAGCTTCATAGATAGTGTTTTTCCTTGTGCTACCTGTAAAAAGCTCCATGCTTCGTCTAAATCTACAATCTTGAAAATGCTTCGGTCTGTATGGATAAAGTCTAAAGCAAAGGTACTAATGACAATCAGCATAGCAACGGATAAAAGCTCCATAGTGGTATATTCCTCAAAGGAAGTTTCCTTGTCGGGAAGTACCAAGTCCGCAACCTGTATAATGTTCAGTTGTTTTTCTAAGCTGATAGACTGCTCCACATAACCATTACTGAATAATAAATGTGCAAAGTCATAGTCTGTAAAACTTTCGATATGGTCGGCTATACTGGTACTTAGTGGCGTATTCTCAACCCGTAATTCCTCAATCACTTTCATCAACCCTCGTACTTCACTATTGGTTACTGCACGAATGGCTTTTCTAAGGATTGGGAAGCGTTCCCCATCACGAGAGGAAATCCCCGTAAGGAATGTCAGAATATCAATAGCCAGTGATTCAGAATCTTTGGGATTTTTCATAATCACATAAGGGTCAAGTAAGCCTTTGTTTTTCTCATCAGAAGTCAGAGTGACGATATTGATTTCATGGGAAATCTCTGGCAAGGTTTCTTTCCATCTGCCACGTTCTGCTTTTGGGTCTACAATCACTGCTTGTGCCCCATAAAGCACCGCATAATAGACGATAAGGTTATTCGCAAAGGATTTACCACCACCCAGCGAACCAACAAAAGCCGACGCTAACGCATTGGTTACTGAACCCTTAACCCCTTGACTGGCAAGAGCAGGTTTCAGATAGACATTGCGTCCAGTATCTAAGCTGTAGCCAACATAAATCCCCTCATTTTCCCCCAGCATTTGAGTAGCACCAAAACCTAAACCAGCGAGGAAATCAGAGGTCACGTATTGAATATAATCATTCATATAACGCTTGCTGGCAGGTAAAAATTCTTCATGTAAGCCGAGCATATCCCCAAATGGTCGTACCGGTTTTACGCTTAAATCGTCATAAAAATCTTTCACTTCATTACAACGACGTTTGAGTTCGTCAAGATCATTTGCTGATACCCTTACCACATAAGACAGCTTGTACATAGATTCCTTGCTTTGGTCTAAATTGGTTTCCAGCTCATTCACACTTTCCAGAGCTTCCGCCACATTGGAGCTGGTTTCATTATCACTTTGCCAAGCGTGGTTATCCAAGTCTTTCAGTTCTTTCTTTTTATTGCGGACAGTAGATAGGGCTTTACGATTCGCTACAATTCCCACAATCGACTAAAGAGTACCAATCTAATTGAACGACTGAATCAAGAAGTACGCAGAAGAGAAAAGATTATTCGCATCTTCCCCAATCAAACATCAGCCAATCGCTTAATTGGAGCCGTTCTTATGGACCTACATGATGAATGGATTTATTCTTCAAGAAAATACATCAATTTTGATAAGTAGAAATGGTAAAAACATTGTATAGCATTTTACACAGGAGTCTGGACTTGACTCACTTCCTTTATTATTTTTCATTTTTTTAAACTATTTAATACTAATGTCTTTTATAATAGCTTTTCATATATTATATAATCAATCTTTATAAGTCCTTTTATAAATTTCTTTTCTACCATTTTCGATAAATTCCTGTTTAATATTTTTAATTCCATAAACAATAGTTTCAATAGGATAATATTCTTCAACTATATCTTGATATTCTTTTGCTTTCTCAATATCTATATTTCCATACATTCTTAATATATCTTCTCCAAAATTTGTTCCTATTTCTTCTTCACTATCTTCAAGTAAGTATATAAAATCACAATATTCATCTATAATTCCAGAATCTCCAAAATCAATTATTCCAGTTAATCTATTATTGCCATCTAACAATAGATGATTACAACTAAAATCATTATGGCATAAACACTTTTTACCCTCAAAAACTGTTGTTGCATTTAGTCTTTCCATAAAACTTTCTATATAATCTTTTTCTATATCAGTTAAATCATTATAAATAGTTTCACGCAACAATATATACTCTTCTAATACATTTTGTTTATTATCAATAGTACATTCACTAATATCTGTATAATCTAAACCGTGCATTTGTCTTAAAAAACTGGCAATATCTCGTTTTAACAAATTTTGTTCTTCTTCTGACATAGTAGAATAAATTTCTGGTGTTAAAAAAGTTCCTTTAATTTCTTTATAACCTAGTATAGATAATTCATCACTAATATACGAATATTCAATATTAGGAATTTTTACATTAGTTTCTAAATTTGTATTTAAAAAATTATATATTGCTTTTTCTTTTGCATAACCTTTTTTCTTATTAGTACTAAATTTTGTTTTAAAAATGTATTCATTATTAACTAAATATGCCACACTATCATAACCACTACCGATTATTTCAATACTATCTACTTTGAAATTATCAAAGTAATGCTCAATTAAATATTTCATTGCCTTAACATTTGTGGCATTATCATCATATCTATATTCCATTAAATAACAATCTTCTTTTTTGCCCTCGTGTAATTCATGTTCTGGCAAATCTTCAATAATTCTAAAACCAGATTTTTGGTATGCCCTTATTGCTCTTGGATTATTTTTATGAGGGTCTAAAATAACTGCATTAGCATTTCTTTCTTTTTTCAAAAATTCAAAAATCAATTTAATATATCTTGTACCAATTCCTTTACTCCAATAATTTGGCTCTCCTATAAATTGATCCATACCATAGACTATCTCATCAGTTTTTGGATAATGATAATCAGTATATAACTCATCATACATTTTATATATTTGTCCATATCCAATAGGAACATTGTTATATTCAATAATTACTCTAAAAACTTCATCTTCCCAAGGCTCTGTATAATGTTTTTTTAATGATTCTAATGTATATTTTTTATCTCTACCACCATAAAATTCTAATACTCTTTCATCAGTTAACCATTTTAACATCAAAGGAAAATCATCATCTATTAAAGTTCTTATACATATTTCATTTTCAACTATATTCATTTATTTATCACCTTTTTCATAATCATATACATATACTATTTCATCTTTATAATCATTTTTACCACCTAATTTTTCATATACATGGCAAGCTCTAGGATTACCTTTATCAGTTATTAAAAACATTTCAGAACAACCAATCTCTTTAGAATATTCCTTAATAAAAGATAATAATTTTGAACCATAACCTTTGTCTTGATAGTTAGGTAACATTCCTATTGAGTGTAAATAAAACATTGTTTTTCCATCAGGTCTTAAAAGTGTATAGCAATATGCAAATCCTATAATTTTATTATTTTCTTTAGCTATAAACCCAAATGAACTGGTATCATTAAGAAATCCTTTTAAATTATCAATATCAAAAACCATATTATCATCAATTAAAAACTCAGTCAAGTCCAGACTCCTGTGTAAAATGCTATACAATGTTTTTACCATTTCTACTTATCAAAATTGATGTATTTTCTTGAAGAATAAATCCATTCATCATGTAGGTCCATAAGAACGGTTTTATTTAAGCACCAATAATGCGATTGAATAGCTCTAGTAAAATGTCTTTTACTCCAGCAGCGTTGAAGACTAAGCCAACCGCAATAATCGCAATAATTAAAAAGCCAATCAGTTTGCTAAACTCACGCTTGAAGCCAAGATACAAGCCAATCACAACGATTGCTAAAAGCACCAGTGATTGAGCGTTTGATAGAAACCAGTTATAAAGGTTTTGTCCAAAATTCATAAAAATGTTCTCCTCTCTATATTCAATGAATTTGTATTTGAGTTATTTTTTTGGGGTATACACTTTCTGGTATGGATAGAGATTCCATGCCAGATTTTTTTATACAAAAAAGAGGACATTTGCTGTCCCCTCGTTATACAATCAATTCACCACAAAAATCATGAAAGAAGGTTAAACAAATGTCCCATAATGATTCTATCCTAAATATTCTTGGAATTAAAGATAAAAATATTAAAATTATTTCTGTTGAAGAAGCTGAACACAACAACGATTCTGTTAAAGAGTATATAACGCTAATAACAGCTACTCTTTCTTATCCGATTAATCGTTGTCGTAACTGTGGCTTTCCCACAGTTAATAAGGATGGCTTTCGCAAAACTCATGTACGACTGGCAAGTTTAAATGGGAGAAGATATGAACTAGAGCTTCGTAAACAACGCTATAAATGTAAATCATGCCATACTACTTTTGGTGCTATTACTAATTTAACCAAAGAAAATCAAACCTTATCCAGTGATCTCAAAAATCAAATCATGCTTTTAGCTCGTAAAGGCTTATCTGGTCAGCTTATTGCTGAAATGTGTCACTGCTCTCCTAGCAGTGTTCGTCGAACAATCTTAGAGCGCATGGAACCACACTATCGTGTGGCTAAGTTGCCTAAGCATCTATGTTTTGACGAGTTTCGTTCAATTAAGTCTGTGATGTCCTTTATCTGTTGTGACGCTGAAACCCACCAAATTGTCACAAAGTTACAGGATCGTCTATCACCTACCATTGTTGATTATTTTGAAAGTCGTTATTCAAAAGCCGAACGCGAATGCGTTCAATCAGTTGTAATTGATTTAAATGCTCAATATCAAAGTTTTATCTATCGCCTTTTCCCTAATGCCAATATCATTATTGATCGCTTCCACCTTGTACAATTAGCTGGTCGCGCTTTGGACAATTGTCGTATCTCTATCCTAAAGCAACTTGATAAACAGAGCCAAGAATATAAAATTATGAAGTCACATTGGAAGCTATTCCATAAAAAAGCTGAAGATCTTCACCCTGAAGAAGTAGTTTTTCTTCGCGGCGTTAAACAATATATGACTCGCCAAAATGCTGTTGATCTCATTACTAGTAAATTTTCCAAGTTCGCTGAAGTATACCAAACTTACCAAGATATCACGAAAGCCCTAAACGAGCGCAATAGTGAATTACTAGAGTCAACCATCTTAGACTACCAAAAAACCAATACAGAAATGGATACTGCTATTCAAACCCTTCGTCAAAACAGAAAATATGTCTTAAATAGCGCTAAATTTGAATACTCTAATGGTCCTTTAGAAGGCATCAATCGCAAAATCAAAACCCTAAAACGAACTTGTTATGGTTTTGCCAATCAAAAATTTTTCTTTTTAAGAATCGATTGTATTTTTTCGTAAAAAAATACCCCCTACATTTTCGTAGGAAGTATTTTTAGTCAACCATACCAGTTGACAGATATCCCACTTAGGACATTTTCCTACAAGGGGTCCCGAGCGCTTAGTGGGAATTTGTACCCCTTATCGATACAAATTCCCCGTAGGCGCTAGGGACCTCTTTAGCTTCTTGGAAGCTGTCAGTAGTATATCTAATAATTTATCTCCATTCCCTTTAGTAACGTGTAACTTTCCAAATTTAAAAAAGCGACTCATAGAATTATTTCCTCCCGTTAAATAATAGATAACTATTAAAAATAGACAATACTTGCTCATAAGTAATGGTACTTAAATTGTTTACTTTGGCGTGTTTCATTGCTTGATGAAACTGATTTTTAGTAAACAGTTGACGATATTCTCGATTGACCCATTTTGAAACAAAGTACGTATATAGCTTCCAATATTTATCTGGAACATCTGTGGTATGGCGGGTAAGTTTTATTAAGACACTGTTTACTTTTGGTTTAGGATGAAAGCATTCCGCTGGCAGCTTAAGCAATTGCTGAATCGAGACTTGAGTGTGCAAGAGCAACCCTAGTGTTCGGTGAATATCCAAGGTACGCTTGTAGAATCCTTCTTCAACAATCAGATAGATGTCAGACGCACGGCTTTCAAAAACCACTTTTTTAATAATTTGTGTGCTTAAATGGTAAGGAATATTCCCAACAATTTTATACCTCTGTTTGTTAGGGAATTGAAACTGTAGAATATCTTGGTGAATTAAAGTGACACGAGTATTCAGTTTTAATTTTTCTGACGATAAGTTGAATAGATGACTGTCTAATTCAATAGACGTTACCTGTTTACTTATTTTAGCCAGTTTCGTCGTTAAATGCCCTTTACCTGTTCCAATTTCGTAAACGGTATCGGTTTCTTTTAAATTCAATTGTTTTATTATTTGGTTGAGTACTTTTTCACTCGTTAAAAAGTTTTGAGAATATTTTATATTTTTGTTCATGTAATCTCTCCTGAAGTGATTACATCTATAAACAAATACAGAAGTTAAACGATTTGTTTGTAATTTTAGTTATCTGTTTAAAAAGTCATAAGATTAGTCACTGGTAGGAATTAATCTAACGTATTTATTTATCTGCGTAATCACTGTTTTTAGTCTGTTTCAAAACAGTAGATGTTTTATCTACATTACGCATTTGGAATACCAACATGACGAATCCCTCCTTCTTAATTACAAATTTTTAGCATCTAATTTAACTTCAATTCCTATTATACAAAATTTTAAGATAATGCACTATCAACACACTCTTAAGTTTGCTTCTAAGTCTTATTTCCATAACTTCTTTTACGTTTCCGCCATTCTTTGCTGTTTCGATTTTTATGATATGGTGCAAGTCAGCACGAACACGAACCGTCTTATCTCCCATTATATCCTTTTTTTGTTGTTATCACGTCCTGTTCTTTTACTGACTGTTGCTTCAAAATCTGCTTGTGTCGGTCTGTCAGTTTCGCATGGTCGAGAATGTCTTTTACAACCTGCGTCTGGTTGATTTCATCAAGTTTAATCGCAACCTTTAAGGTCGGGGCAACTTGATGAGATAGCCAGTTCAGCGTCCTTTGGAAGGAGTAAGGCTCTGGTTTTGTGGTTAGTTTTAATCGTTCACGATTGTTCCCAATAAACCAAGCCCATTCTTCATTCAGTTTCCAATCAGAACGAGGTTTGGAATCGTCTTTATCTACAAAACGGATATACCGATTGATAATTTTAAAGGCGGTATGCTCTGGATTGTCATAGACGAGTAAATCACGGACTGCATAATAGGCACGCTCATTTTTCAATCGAATCTCAAAACGGTTTTTTACTTCTGCGTCTTCAATGGGAATATCATTTTTCTTGTACTGCTCGTAGTCCTTTTCATAGATACAGAAATAAACTTCACTTTGTAATGAACCGATATAGAGGGTGTTTCCCATACATTCCTTTTCCTCTTTGCGTACCAGTTCGCCACTGCGATAGCTTTTAAAACTGCGGAAGACGGAGATACATTCTTCCTGTTGGCACTTTTCAGTGAGTACAGGGATATTCAAAATCCCTGTCTTATCGTTAATGGCAAGGTCAAGGCGTTTCATCACACCGCCAGCCACCAAAACGTCCATAAAGAACTCATACCAGCTTCTTTGTTGTGCCAGAAGATAGCTTTCAAATTGTCTGCACCCACGACCTTTCAATTCCACCAGAACTCCTTTGTCCAGTTCATGGGAGCAAAGGACGAATATGTCGCCTAAAGCATAATGCTCTGAATAAGAATAGAAACCATAGTCCTCATGAAGAAAATAGGACAGTTTCAGTTGTAAGATGTTTTCGACCACCTGCTGTACGTCTGTTGTCGGAAAGCGAATCCTTACATAATCAAACAGCATTTCAAGGGGAGCGTCGGGATTGAAGCGTTCCAGAGCTTCCCAAAGGGACTGCTGTAAATCCTCTGATGGCTTGACTTTTCCTGTTTCAATATCGCTTAGATACTGCCTTGTAATACCAGTCGCAACAGCTAAACGGTTTTGAGATAGTCCATAAGCCAAGCGTTTTTCTTTTAAATGCTGTAACCAAGTTTGTTCATTCAGTAAAAATCCCTCCAATCAAAAAGGCGTATGTCAACTTTTAAAGCCCATTTGACATACGCTGAAATTTTGTAAATCCCTTGTAACCAAAGGATTTTCTAATGTTTTTTTGACTGTTTCCTGTCGATTTGTACCCCCCTGTTAGATACGGGGGGTTAAGTGCTGGCGTGGCTATTGCCACACCAGCCAGCAAGATCAGTCCACACCTGCGACTTCCGCTTCGCACGTCGCCTGCGTGGACTGTCTGCTGTTGGATAACTTTTTAATTTCCTCCAAGAAATCATATCCTTTTGGTACAAGGGGAGTATAAAACTCTGATATGACACTTGTTCCTACATCAACATAGCCACGACCTTTGATTCGCTTTAAGAAGAAATCCTTTTGTACGTCACTGCCAAACATCATGCCATAGCCCATTTCAGACATACGACCTAAAGCCACTCTGAAATTAAACTGATCACGGATTCCGTCGCCTAAATATTTTGCGTCTGGACGTTGACAAGCCAGTATTAGAAAGAAGCCAGCTTGACGACCTAACATGACAATCTGTTTCAGCTTATTCATAACTGCGGTGTTTTCTTTTGTTCCCAGCATTTCCATGAAAGCGACGTATTCATCAAAGATTAAGAAGTGTGCCGGGAGACCTAAGTAAGCATAATTTTTGCCAGTCTTATAGTTCTTCATCTGCTTCATTTCCTCACTACGTTTCATCATTTCTTCATAGAATGTTTCAATGCAAGAAAGCAAGTCTTCTTTTCTATAGTAGACATTTGCCATCACAGAACCTAAGTCCGCAAGATCAGCATTTTTCGGGTCAAGAATATACAGTTTTGAATCTGTATGAAGCAAGGCTTCAATCAGTGTCAGTATAAAGTAAGTTTTACCGCCACCTGTACCACCAGCAATCAACATATGAGGGAGCTTATCATATTCCCACCATACGTTTTTCATTAAGCGAAGTTTACCATCTTTAGCTTCTACTTCATCAATAGAAATACGACTGGCTATGGTGTCATAGAGCAAAGTATATTCCACATAGGAATCCTTTAACTCTTTATCCGTCAGCTCACAGTACAAGCCACTCTCTAATTTCTTTTCCAAGTGTAAGAGTTGGTCTTGATATTTTCCCAGCGTGATTTCCACCCGTATCTGTATCAAGCCATTTTTAAGTCGATAATACATTTTAGGGAAGTAGGTTATCTTTTCCTTTGTACGACCAGCACTATCTTTAAAGAAACCCTCTGTTTTGACCTGTTCAGATTCATACCACTTGTTTTCAAGTATCATCTTTGCCAGTTTTTGACGGTGGTAAAGTTGTTTAACCGTATCATAGCGAACCCGTTTGAATACAAACGCTACCAGCAAGCAGATAAGAATTGCGACACTGAAACTGATAATTAAATAGGGAATGTCAATCTTATCTGCTTGTGATAGGTTAAAATCCTGCCAGTTGATCTGCTGGATTGTCTTCACATGAAACAGTCCGACAACCAGCAGGAAAACAGGCAGGAGTGACGCTATCGTAAAATGAAAGACTAAATCTTTACCAGATGGGCGAATCCTTTTACCACGCTGTTTCATGCGAAAAAGTCTCCTTTCTACCTAGCGACTATTTGTCTTGTGTCGGTTCTTTCTTTGCTTGTGGTTGAGCTTTGAATGAACTAGAATCCTTTGTCAGCACAATATCGTCTGCCTTGATATACCAGTCAACATCTGCTCCTTGATAGGTGGCAGTAGCAACGGTGTCCGCAATGGGATTGATAAGTTCCACCCGTGCGTTATAATCAAACTCTTTCAAAGGCACGCTGGCAGGAATACTTACTTGAATCATGCGTCCTTGTCCTTTGGATTTTAAGTCATAGGTACGTTCCTTGATTTCATCTGAAACCGACCCGTCTTCATTTTGGATTCTCACTTCACGACGTAGAGCAGAGAATTTCAATTCTCCAAAAGTCGTGTCTTTATCTAATACAATGCCATTTGCTAATCTCATCATTTTTCCTCTCTTTCTTTATTCTTTTATCATGTCGTCAGCATGTAAAAGGTAATTTGTAAAACCACGAGTGCCGATTTTGTAGCCCTCTGCGGTAATACGTGGATTGACTAACTTCACACGTTCCTCAAAGCCGAAATGTTTTTCGCCAGCTTCAGCAGGAAGCACCACCACAATATCATCTGCTCTTTGAACATCAGAATAGAGATTATAGCTTCTTGATAAGACAGTTAGCCGTCCGTTGATTCTTCGCTGAACGACTTTATCCTCGCCAGCAAATTCTAAATTGCCGAATGTTTTTTCCATGTTGGGAATCACAAATTTAAGTTCCATATTTTTACCTATCCTTTCTTTTTTATTGGCTGAATGAATGTTTGATGGTCTTAAAGAGTGGGGAACGACCTTTTGATTCTTGATTTTTTGTTTTCATAAGTTCACTTCCTTTCAAAATCGGGTAAAAAAATAGACACCTCATTTTTTGAAGTGTCTACCTATTAAATATTCAAATTTTATTGGAAGTATCTTTATATCTTCACTTTTCAAGGATAAATCGTCGTATCAAAGCTCATTCATAAGTAGTAAATTAGTAGTAAATTGAGTGGTTTTGACCTTGATAAAGTGTGATAAGTCCAGTTTTTATGCGGATAACTAGATTTTTATGCTATTTTTACTTTAAAAATAGTTTGTTTACATTCTAACCAATCTGTTGCTGAGCTGTCTGCAACTTGTAGTAAACACCTTGCGCTTGCATCAGCTCTTCATGAGTACCATGTTCAACAATATCTCCATCCACCATGACAAGGATCATATCGGCATTTTGAACGGTCGATAAGCGGTGGGCAATAATAAAGCTGGTCCGTCCCTTCATGAGCTGAGAAAAGGCATCTTGAATCAAGACCTCAGTCCGAGTATCAATAGAGGATGTCGCCTCATCCAAGATCAAAATCTTAGGAACAGAGAGGAAAACCCGCGCAATCGTTAAGAGTTGGCGTTGACCTTGGGACAAAGACTCTCCAGCATCTGAAAGATAGGTATCATACCCTTGTGGCAACTGCCGGATAAAGAAATCCGCATTGGCTGCTTTTGCTGCTTCTATCACTTCTTCTCTGGTCGCATCTGGACGAGAAAAAGCGATATTTTCATGAATAGTCCCAACCTTAAGCCAGGTTTCTTGCAACACCATGCCAAACTGTTGGCGGTAGGAAGCACGGGTGTAGTCCGTAATCGGCGCCCCATCAATCGTAATCATCCCAGAGTTCACAGGGTAGAAACGCATGAGCAGATTGATCAAGGTAGATTTTCCTGCTCCTGTAGGCCCTACAATAGCAACCTTACTAGCAGCTGGAACTTGGATGGTTAAATCTTTGATCAAGGTCCGTCCTACATCATAGCCAAATGTGACGTGCTCAAAGCCAATCGCCCCTTTGACATCCTGAGTTTCTAGAACCTGATGTCCCGTCTCTTTGATCTCATCTTGATCCAATACGCTGTACAAGCGCTCTGCGCAGGCAAGGGCACTTTGGAGTTCTGACAAGACAGAGGAAATATCATTAAATGGCTTGGTGTATTGGTTGACATAGTTGAGGAAGGTCACTAATTGACCTACTGTGAAGTGCGAACCTGAAATGATTCGAACCGCACCAAATCCAGCCACCACTGCATAAATCATAGCATTCACAAAGCGAGTCGCAGGATTGACAGTAGAAGAATAAAAGACAGCGGATTGGGAATACTTAGCGTAGGTTTCATTCGTCTCCTTAAAGGCCGCACGGAATTGATCCTGAGCGTTAAAAGACTGGATCAAACTTTCCTGGGTCAACGACTCCTCGATCAACTGAGTTTGAAGACCACGCGCCTTGGTCTGCTTTTGAAAAAGCGTATAAGAACGCTTGGCAATAAA
This sequence comes from Streptococcus sp. IMAU 99161, assembly GCF_014435245.1. Taxonomy (NCBI): domain Bacteria; kingdom Bacillati; phylum Bacillota; class Bacilli; order Lactobacillales; family Streptococcaceae; genus Streptococcus; species Streptococcus sp. IMAU 99161. Next base: position 88,346 of record NZ_JAAPAW010000010.1, read on the forward strand.
ACGAGCAATCAAAAGAGACAAAGGAGTCAAGACCAGAACCGCTACCATCATAAAGAAATCCAGCTCTGCCATGGTCACAATGGTCACAAGAATGGTTAAGAGGCCAACAAAGAACTGGTTAAAGACCATGAGAAGCCCGCTATTAAGTTGCTCCACATCGGTCGTGAGACGACTGACGAAGTCCCCACTCCCTTGCTTATCCAGATAAGACAGGGGCAAGCGGTGTACTTTTTCCATCACTTCTGCCCTTAGGGTTTGGCTAAATCGATAGACCAATTGATTGTAGAGAAGAGGATTGATCCATTGAATCAAGGTATTTGCCAAAATAATCAGCACCATTTGGATCAAAACAGGCCATAAGACTTTCATCCCTTGAGGATTGATAACCAAGTCAACCGCATGTCCAATCAAGATCGGTAACCAAACCGTTAAGGCTACTTGAGCAATGGTTCCGATACTGGCTAGAATCAGGAAACCGGGATGGTGAGCAAAATCTCTAAACAGACGTTTTAAATAACTAGAACGTTTTTGACTCATGCTTCCTCCCTCCCGTGTTGTGATTTATGAATTTCTTGATAAATCTCATTCGTAGCCAAGAGGAACTCATGATTGCCCAGGCCTACTTGATGGCCCTTATTCAAGACCAAAATCTGATCAGCAGATTTAAGACTATTGGTTCGTTGTGATACTAGGATCAGACTCGTATTACTCAATTCTTCTTTAATCGATTTTAAGAGGCGAGCTTCCGTCAAATAATCCAGGGCAGAAGTCGAATCATCCAAAATCAAGAAAGGGGCCCTTTTCAAAAGAGCACGCGCAATGGTCAAACGCTGGCGTTGGCCACCTGAAAAATTTCGACCAAAGGCTTCAACCGGCTCATCAAGTTGTCCTTCTTTTTCACGGACAAAATCAGCCGCCTGAGCTATTTCTAGTGCCCACCACAAATCATGATCCGTCACACTTTCATCCATCCCAAGTAAGAGATTGGAACGAATAGTTCCACGAAAGAGCTCTGCTTTCTGTGGGGCGACAGCTACCCACTCCCGCCACTCTTTGAGAGTTTTAGGAGAATGTCCTTGATGATAGAGGGCTAATTGGCCTTGACTAACGGCATACAAATGACTCAAAAGCTGAACCAGGGTGGACTTCCCAGATCCTGTACCACCGATAATTCCCAGCATCTGTCCTTGGTCAAGATCAAAGGAAATTCCCTCTAGGGCTGGGCTTGAAGCCGTTGGATAGGTGAAAGAAACTTCCTCTGCACTGATCGCTTCTTGTTCTGTTGCGGTTTCCTCTGCCAAAGCTTCTAGGAGGTCTTCTTCTTTCAAATCAAAGATCTCTTGTACCCGCTTGGCTGAAATATAGCTGACATTTAAAGACGTGACCAGCATAGCCAGCTTGATCAATTCTGTTAAAATTTGCAATAAATAATTGACCAGAGCGACCAACATCCCTTGAGTCAGAAGACCCGCAGAGATAGTTACTTGTCCCTGCCAAATGACACAGACTAAGGTCGTATTGACCACAAGGAAGGTCAAGGGACTCACCAAACTAGACCAGATACCAGCGCGAATTTGCCAGACTTTGTAGTCCTGATTGACCTCTCTAAAATCTTCTAATTCACTAGCCTGTTGTCCAAAGGCCCGAATCACTCGCATCCCTTGAAATTGCTGACGCGTTACCGTAACCATTCGGTCTGTGATTTTCCGAATGGTTGCAAAGAGAGGATTGACAATCCGAGACATGAGGACAATAATCAGCGCCAAAATGGTCACCATCCCCAAGAACCAAAGGGTTAATTTGGGACTGATGGTGAAGGCCATGATAATAGAGCCAAAGACAATAATCGGTGCTCTTAAAAAGAGGCGCAAGAAGAGATTGATCCCAACCTGAATTTGATAAGTATCAGAGGTGAGACGGGTCACCAAACTAGATGTACCGATCCTATCTCGCTTGTCCTTCGGAAGGGACAAGATCTTATCATACAACTCCTTTGTCATCTCACGGGTAAAGCCGACAGCTGCTTTAGATGAAAAATACTGAGCCGTAATAGCTACGACAACACCAAGGCCGGCAAATAAAAACAAAACTCCGACCGTCATCACCACTCCGCTCGTTTCCTTTTGTGGAATGACCTGATCGACCAAGTGGGCAATGATTAAGGGAACACATAATTCAAAAATGGCTTCTAAAAGTTTAAACACGGGCCCTAAAAAGGTTTCTACCAGATAGCCCTTAAAATACTTCAATAACGGTTTCATACGACTCGATTCTAATTGTAAAGGATGTACCTATTTTACCACAATTTTCACAGACAAAAAAACTCTCCCTGCATAGCGGAGAGAATGAAAACATATATAATCTGCACTTTTATACAAATTTATTAACTTCTTTAAGGATAAAATAATTTTATTTGTAAAAGTTATTCAATCATCTACTGAAACTTTCCGCTGTGAGAAAAGTGCTAGAAACACTATTGTTTCTAGCACTCGGGAGTTTTGAAACTTTAGGTTCAAAACTAAGTCATGGAACTTCGTAGAAGTTCGCTGACGTCCGTCCTCGCCTAAGGAAAGTTTCTAAGATGACTTTTTCTTTAATCTTAATCTTCCTGCAAAGCAGAGAGAGTTCGTTTAGTTTTGTTCTATTTAAACCTTGTTAGACAAATGAACCGTCAGAATTTTATTCACTCTTTAGGCTCTTGTTTAAGCTCTTACCCATTTTCCTCAGTCCAATCAGTAAGAGAGGGAAAGAGAATAAGGTTATAAGTCCTAGCACAATAAAGACTGCTACAAATCCATAACTATCAATAAACCAACCCGTCAGTGGGAAGATAACGATCATGGATAGACTAAACATCATCGAATTGATACTCAGCATGGTTGCACGCACACTGGACGGTAAATAGCCTTGTAACTCATTGTAGTATATGGGTTGGTACACTGCATAAAGGGCATTGGTTAAGAGATAGACACTTAGATATGCGAATGGAGTCCTGAATGCGACCAAAAACAAGGCCAAACCTGTCAGTGCAACCAGAATCGGAAAGACGCGATCACTATTCCATTTTTTTCCGATTTGACTAGCCAGATAAACCGCTAGGAGATTTAAGAGACTCCCAACAAGCATGACGAGCGACACTTGCCAACTAGCTAGGTCACTAATTTTCTGCTGGTAGTAAAAATAAAACATACACATGATGGTCCCTACCAACTGATAGGTGAGCATCCAGTAAAAAAGTACTGGCTTTTCCCGCCATTCTTGTTTCACTACCACCACTATTCGTTTTAAGGTCAAGTGGTCTCTTTCATTATTCTTGGTTTCAGGCTCTTTCATCAGAAAAATCAAGAGAATGGAAACTAATGAAAGGCCGATGGCAATATAATAGGTCCAAGCCAAGGCGCCATGAACAAAGAGGCCTGCCACAACTGTACCTAAAGTTCGGGTGACCTCAGCCACACCAGACAAAAAGCTAGAAATCTGAAGGTAACGGTCCTTTTGACCCGCTTCAACTGCTGAATCATATAAGAAAGCGGTACTGGTTCCCGAATCAAAATTGTAAGACCAGGCATTGACCATCATGGCAAGCGCATACATCCAAAAATTCCCCTGACCAAACAAAATCAAGATGGAGGATCCAATACTGGATAAGCGAGCTAAATAGAGATTGGTCTTGTAGCTAAATCGATCAGCCAACATACCAGAAGGGATCTCACACAAGAGACTGGTCCCATGAAAGATACTCTCTAAGAGACCGATTTGAAGCAAGGAAAGACCATTCTGAATGAAAAATAAAATCCAAAAACTGGTGATTCCAAAATAAGATGTAAATTCCAGTCCTGCTAGGAGTGGAATATTGCCTTTGTAAGTTCTTTTAAACATTGTTTTCTCTCTTTCAATAGATATTTTTTGTGTTTCTAAAAGACTTACTTAGAGTTGCCTACATTTTCTCCACCTCCTCTGTTCTTTCTTGATTTATTTCCTGACGCAATTGGATGACTTGATTTGACAGGGATACCAATAATTCCATTTGCAGCTTTTGAATTTCCAGTAAATCCGTCTGGTCTTGTTGCACCATATGGTCAATCTTCGTATGCAATAAGCGGATTTCCCGTTCAGACTCCATATTGACGTTAAAGTCATTTCTCGCTTGCAGGCGGTCATAATCTGCCGCCCGATTTTGGCTCATCATGATCAAAGGAGCTTGAATGGCCGCAATCGTAGACAGGGCTAGATTCAACAAGATGAATGGATAAGGGTCAAAATTCCAGCCAAAAGGATGCACCACGTTAATCAACATCCAAATCCCCATCATCAAGATAAAGGTGATGATAAAAGTCCATGATCCACCAAAACGTGCGACCGAATCCGCCACCCGCTGGCCGAAGGTATAGCTAGCCGTCAAGCGGTCTTCAACGTTAAAGGGAGCCTCCGTCATTGGCAAGACTGCCGTCACCTGTTGCTTGATCGCCTCATTTTTCTCATTCGCCCGATCAATAATCTGAGACAGATAATCCATACAATACTGACTTAAATTCTTGTAGGTAATAAAGTCATCCATCTGACTATCGGGATAAGAAATCTGCAACATGGTTTGAATGGTATGATCCAAGTCAGCAATCAAAGCACCATGAATACAATCATATTCTTTTCCATCAATGATATCTCTTTTCAGCATAAGAATCCCTTTCCTAATCATCTTGTGATATAAAAGTTAAAAACGCCTACCGGCGTTTTTACGTCTTTTTAAGGTTTGATACGGTGCAACATACGTGGGAATGGAATGGCTTCACGGATATGTTTTGTACCAGCCGCGAAAGTAACCATCCGCTCGATACCGATCCCGAAACCACCGTGTGGCACTGTACCGTACTTACGAAGGTCAAGATAGAATTCATACTCTGTACGATCCATGCCAAGTTCTTCCATCTTCGCGACAAGGGCGTCGTAGTCTTCCTCACGCATGGAACCACCGATGATTTCTCCGTAGCCTTCTGGTGCAAGTAAGTCTGCACAAAGCACGCGCTCTGGGTTACCAGGGACTGGTTTCATGTAGAAGGCCTTGATGGCTGCTGGGTAGTTGATCACGAAGGTTGGCACACCAAAGTGGTTTGAAATCCACGTTTCGTGTGGTGAGCCAAAGTCATCTCCATGTTCCAAATGCTCATAATCAGCATCCTCATCACCCTCATGTTCTTGCAAGAGGTCAATAGCTTCATCATATGTGATCCGTTTGAATGGCTCTGCAATGTAGCGTTTCAAGAGCTCTGTATCACGTTCTAAAGCTTCCAAGGCTTGAGGAGCACGGTCGAGAACACCTTGAAGCAAAGCCTTGACATAAGCTTCTTGCAAGTCAAGTGATTCATCATGTGTCAAGTAAGAGTACTCAGCGTCCATCATCCAGAACTCCGTCAAATGACGACGAGTCTTAGATTTTTCAGCACGGAATACTGGACCAAAGTCAAAGACGCGACCAAGGGCCATAGCACCAGCTTCAAGATAAAGCTGACCAGATTGGCTCAAGTAGGCTGGTGTTCCAAAGTAGTCTGTTTCGAAAAGTTCTGTAGAATCTTCTGCAGCATTTCCTGAAAGAATTGGGCTATCAAACTTCATAAAGCCATTCTTGTCGAAGAACTCATAAGTTGCATAGATAATGGCATTACGGATTTGCATGACAGCGACTTGCTTGCGCGAACGCAACCACAAGTGGCGGTTGTCCATCAAGAAATCTGTACCGTGTTCTTTGGGAGTGATTGGGTAGTCTTGCGATTCACCGATGACTTCGATGTCTGTAATATCGAGCTCATAGCCAAATTTAGATCGTTCGTCCTCTTTGACAATCCCTGTAACGTAAACAGACGTTTCTTGGCTCAAGTGTTTGATGGTATCAAATTTTTCAAGCCCCACTTCTTCGCCAAATTTTTCGATAAAGTTTGGTTTGAAAGCTACACCTTGGAAAAAAGCAGTCCCGTCACGCAATTGCAAGAAGGCAATTTTCCCTTTACCTGATTTGTTTGCTACCCAAGCACCGATAGTCACTTCTTGACCGACGTAGTCTTTTACTTCGATGATGGTAATCCGTTTTGTCATAATTCATCTTCCTTTTCTGGTTGTTCTTGTCCAAAGACATCATTACCTTTTATTGTAACACAATTCACCTATATACGCTAGATTCTACCTGCCAAAAATCTTGATTTTTTAACAGAAAAGATTCCCAGAATGCTAACTGAGAATCCTTATTGCTTATTTTTCCATAAAGGCCTTAAGGCGACGTACAGCTTCCTTAAGCGTATCCAAATCGGTCGCATAAGACAAGCGAACATTTTCAGGGGCACCAAAGCCATCTCCCGTTACCAGAGCGACCTCTGCTTCTTCCAAAATCGCTGTAGTAAATTCTGTCACATCCGTGTACCCCTTCATCTCCATGGCCTTCTTGACATTTGGAAAAAGATAGAAGGCACCTTGAGGTTTAATGGCTTCAAAACCAGGCACTTCATTCAAGAGAGGATAAATGGTATTCAGGCGTTCTTCAAAAGCTTTGCGCATAATCTCAATGGAGGATTGGTCTCCTGTCAAGGCCTCAATAGCAGCATATTGAGATACCGTCGTCAAATTAGAAGTGGTCTGACTGATGACCTTGGCCATGGCTCCGATAATTTCAGGATCCCCTACTGCAAAGCCTACCCGCCAACCGGTCATGGCATAAGTTTTAGAAACTCCGTTAATCACGATGGTTTGCTTGCGAATGGCTTCAGAGAGACTAGAAATGGGTGTAAAGGTATTGCCATTATAGACCAAACGGCCATAGATATCGTCTGCCAAAATCAAGATGTCGTGTTCGACAGCCCAGTTACCGATCGCCTCCAATTCTTCTTTGCTGTATATCATTCCTGTTGGATTAGAAGGCGAATTCAGTAAGACCACCTTAGTCTTGTCTGTACGCGCTGCTTCCAGTTGCTCTACAGTGGCTTTGAAGTGATTTTCTTCTGTTGTTTGGAAAGTAACGGGTGTTCCTTCCACCATCTTGACTTGGTCTACATAAGAGACCCAGCAAGGTGTTGGAATGATGACCTCATCACCTGGATTGATAACAGAAGTAAAGAAAGCATAAAGAATAAACTTGGCCCCAGTACCAACCACAACCTCATTCCGGTTCACTGCATAACCATAGAATTGTTTCATATAGTCACTAATGGCATCTTTCAATTCTGGAAGCCCAGAAGCGACCGTATAAAAGCTGGCGCGACCATCCTCGATCGATGCGACTGCTGCTTCTTGAATATTTTTTGGAGTTGCAAAGTCAGGCTGCCCAAGGGTCAAGCTCAAAATATCCCGACCTTCTGCAGCTAGAGCTTTAGCGCGCGCATTTGCGGCCAACGTCACGCTTTCTTCCATTTCCATTACACGATGTGATAATTTCATACCTTCTCCTCAACACTTACAATACACGAATGACTTTTCCAGTCTTAAAATCAATGACATAAAAGGAACTACCAGCCTTTACTTCCCAGATCGCCTTTCCTTGATAGCGACCAAAAGTAACCCGCTCAATGGGATCCTTACTTTTGTCCTTTACAATTGCAGAAGCTTTTTTCTGGCTGATCCCCTTGTTTAATGGGTAAGAATAAACGGCATGATTCTCCTTTGCCACAAGAACCGCCAGCTTTTGGCCTTCTTGATCTTCTCCCATCACTGTCACATAGGAATCCTGGCCATTAAAGACTGACGTATCCTCAATCTGAACCATCGTAGACCGAGATAAAGCCACTTGTTTGGCTTTAGCGATCCGATTAGCTTCCTGGTCCACCGTATGAACGGCCAAAAATAAAACCGAAAAAATCCCTGTTAGCAATAAGAGGCAAATCCCAATAAGATGTTGCCACATGATAAAATGATTCTTTTTTTCTTTCACTCTCACATTATACACCAAAGCCTAGCAGAATTCTATAGATTTTTAAGAAAGATTTATTACTAATATTTCATCCCTTTTACAATATTTTAGTATAAATTTATTTGATAAACAAAGTAAAATTAACAACTGACGCTGATTTGTTTATAGTTATATAAATTTGTTACATTTTTGTAACGAATTTGAAAATAAATTTAAAAGGCATAAATACTATTTATTGATAAAATAGAAGTATGGAAAATTTAAAGAGACTATTCAAAGAAGCAAACGTAGATTTAAAAACCATGATTGTCTTTCACAAGGCAGAGAGATTGATCCGTGCATCTGAGGCGAATATCTTTAAGAAGCACCAGTTGACACCAACCCAATTCTCTGTTTTAGAGACCTTGTACAGCAAAGGCGATCTCCGTATCCAAGATCTGATTGACAGTATTCTTGCGACATCTGGTAATATGACCGTCGTGATCCGTAACATGGTCCGTGATGGTTGGATTACCCGTGAGACTGATCCAGAAGACCGTCGCGCCTATCTGGTATCGATTACTGATGCAGGGCGTAAAAAGATCGAAGAAGCCCTTCCCGATCATATCAAAAACATCCAACGCCTGATGCAGGTTTTTAACACAGGTGAACAGGCTGAATTGCAAGAGCTTTTGAAGAAGTTTAAAACCATTGCCTAAATCACCACTAAAAAGAGCCATATGACTCCAAAATCCTCTATTTTGGAGTTTTGTGGTGAGGCGTTTCCAACAATTAATAAAAAAATTCCTGATCCTGGTCAGGAATTTTTTTTAATCTTTTACAAATACCCACTCTTTTTCTCGTGACAGGTCCTGACGATAAGAAAAACCGGCCACTTCAAGTTTCTTCAAATCTTCTAACTGGTTTATTTCCTGCTTCATCATGGCTGTGACCATGGCCCCACGGGCTTTTTTTGAAATGGTCGAGTGAATTTTAAGCTTACCACCACGATTCTCCATAAATTTAATTTGAATCATGCGTTCACGAATGGCTTTTGAAAAGACCAATTCAAACTCAGATGACAAGAGAGAAAGAATTTGATCCTCTTCTACTACTGCCAGATCATAGCTCTCTTTCCAGATCGTTTTTAAGGACTGACCGGCCGGTTTTAGCTTCATCATAAAGTCCAAACGATGAGGAGCAATTCCTTCATAAGCAGGAATGACACCGTACAAAGCTGTGGTAATTAGCAAATGCTCTGAAAGATAGGTCTGCTCTTTGTCGGATAAGTTTTTTCGCTCCATACTGCGGTACATGAGACCATCAAACAGTTCCAAGGCAGGATAAGACTTGGCGCTTCCATTGACCAAGGCTTCGATCCTTTCCCGCTCGACTTGAGCCCTCTCTTCTGAGATCGCATAAAAGCTAGCTAAATCTTCAAGCGAGAAGTCCCCTAAGCTTTGGAGGATCTGTTTGGTCTGGGGGGATAACGGTTTGGGTACGACCGTGCGCCCTTTTTCATTAAGTTCTTTAGCGGATGGAATTAAAATTTTCATAGGACTATTGTACCATATTTTTGAAAATTCCTTGACAGGAGTTTTTTTTAATGGTATTATCTAGTTATCAAAACTAGATATAAGAAAGGTGAAAATTCTGTGACTACATTTCACTATCCTAGTTGGGAAGAGCTTCCTGATTTGGATCTCTATCTGGATCAAGTATTGCTCTATGTCAATAAGACCTGTGCACCGGTTCTTTCTTCTTCAGACAAAGGCTTAACCGCTGCTATGATCAATAATTATGTCAAACACGGCTATGTCGAAAAACCAGACAAGAAGAAATACCAGCGCCATCAAATCGCTCGCTTGATCGCCATTACGACCCTGAAGACGGTCTTCTCTATCCAAGAGATCGCTTCCACCTTGAATTACCTTCACCAGCAAGCGAACTCAGACCTTCTCTACAATAGTTTTGTCGATTATCTCAATGAGCAAAAAGAACCAATAGCTCCCATTATCCGTGCAGCTTGCCAGACGGTTCAACTTTATCTTGAAACCATCTCTTATATTCAACCAGAAAATTCGGAGGACATCCCTGATGAACTACACCATGAAACTAAGTAAAAAATTATCTTTTGGAGAAGAAATTGCAAATAGTGTAACCCATGCTGTTGGCGCCTTTCTCATGCTGATTCTTCTCCCGATCTCTGCCATCTATAGCTTCGAACAGCACGGCCTTCTCAGTGCTGTTGGAACATCTATTTTTGTGATTAGCCTCTTTTTGATGTTTCTTTCTTCGACAGTCTACCATGCTATGTCCTATGATTCTCCTCAAAAGTATGTGCTTCGCATTATTGATCATTCCATGATCTACATTGCCATTGCTGGTAGCTACACACCGGTTGTCTTGACTTTGATGAATAATTGGGTAGGCTACAGTATTATCCTGATCCAATGGGGGACGACCATCTTTGGGATCCTCTACAAAATCTTTGCTAAAAAGGTCAACGAAAAATTCAGTCTCGCTCTTTACTTAATCATGGGCTGGTTGGTGGTCTTTATCATTCCACCCATCATTCGCCAAACCACTCCGATTTTTTGGGGCCTCATGCTCATGGGTGGTCTTTGCTACACAGTGGGTGCTGGTTTCTATGCTAAGAAAAAACCTTACTTCCACATGATTTGGCACCTCTTTATTCTAGCTGCTTCTGCTCTTCAGTATCTAGCCATTGTTTACTATATGTAACCGAGAGCCACTCTTCGGAGTGGTTTTTTTGTCGGTTTTTCTGTACAATAGAAAAAAACTGTATGGGGACAGTCATGACCAAAACAAGTAAATACAAAGACATCATTCATTATCTAAAAGAAGCCGTTCAAGGGGGGCAACTCGCAACCGGGCAGAAAATCCCGTCCGTTCGCCAGTTGGCTCGTCAGTTTTCTTGTAGCAAGGATACGGTCCAGCGGGCCTTACTGGACTTGACCTACCAACATGTGCTCTATGCCAAACCCCAAAGTGGTTACTATGTCTTGGAGCAAGAGTCGAATCAACATGAAGATCTCCCCATCAAATTAGAGGAGGATCGTAACCAAGCTTTTGAGGACTTCCGGACTTGTATCAATGAGACCTTAATTGGTCGCGAAAATTATCTCTTCAATAACGTTTCCGACCAAGCAGGTCTTCCTGAGGTACGAGCCTCCATTCAAGGCTTACTAGAAGACGAAGGGATCTATACTACAGTCGATCAGATTGTACTGACCACGGGCACGCAACAAGCTCTGAACATCCTCAGTCAGATTGACTTTCCAAATAAGAAATCTCAGATCTTGATTGAACAACCCACCTATCACCGCATGAACCAGTTGCTCTCTGCCCAACAGCTAGCCTACCGGACCATTCAAAGGAATCTAGATGGGATTGATCTAGAAGAGCTAGAAGCCATTTTCAAAAGTGGCCACATCAAATTTTTCTATACAATTCCGCGCTTCCACTATCCGCTTGGCCATAGCTATCTCACAAAGGACAAGGAAGCGATTCTAGCCCTAGCGGAGCGTTACGACGTCTATATCGTAGAAGATGACTATCTAGGAGATCTGGATGGGCACAATGCGCCTTCCTTTCATTATCTAGATCGGCACAATCGAGTGATCTATATCAAGTCTTTTTCAACCAACCTCTTCTCGGCCCTTCGGATCACTTCTATGATTCTACCCAAGAACCTTGTAAATCCAGTCTTGAGCTATAAAACCATTCTGGACTACGATAGTAACCTCATCATGCAAAAGGCCTTAAGCCTCTATATCGAAAATGGCATGTATCTGACCAATAAAAAAAGACTCCTTGCGAGACGAAAAAAGGAAGAAGAGACGCTTCAGGCCCTACTGGCTGATTCCTCCCTTCTTCCTCATCTCACACTGATTCATGACGGGGTCTTGCTGGATCTCAGTCAGGTCAAATCCTTAGCAACCCTAAAGCATGGTGGCCTTCCACTTGACTTCTTTGAAGAGGCCTATATTGGTGCTTGTCCCTACCAACTTGCCAAAATCCCAGCAGCAGCCGTCGCCACAGTCTTACCAGAACTGACGAGCTATTTTGAATAGGAAAGAGAGTGGGACAGAAATCGAATTCTAACGAATGACCGATTTCTGTCCCACTCTCTCTTTTATTTCTTCAACTGTTGATAAACCACTCTTGCATTTTGAATGCCAATATGATAGTCCAGACGAATTAAGCGAATCGCTTCGATCTCTGGTTCCTTGAGATACTTTTCTTTTTGTTCTTTGGAAATGCTACCCGGTTGAAGGAGGAAATGGGTTAGTTGATTCCTTACCTTATTGAGCTCCACTTGAAGGGTGAAATAGAGTCCAAACAAGATAATCACAACTCCCATGAGGATAAAATCATTTGACATATACGTTGCTCCCTTTTCTTCTTTTCTCTATTTTACTGCGAATAGATCAAAATTACAAGGTTAAATTTGGAATGAACACCCATCCTTTACTGCATCATACCAGCTTGCAGGTCATACATTTTCTTATAAGTTCCCTCAAGAGCAATGAGCTCCTCATGGCTTCCCGATTCGATGATTTTTCCTTTATCAAGCACATAAATACAGTTGGCATCTTGGATGGTGGAAAGGCGGTGGGCGATAGCAATGGTCGTCCGTCCTTGTCGCATCTTCTTCAGAGAGCTTTGAATCATCTCTTCGGTTTCTTGGTCAATATTGGCAGTAGCCTCATCGAGAATCAAAATCTTCGGTTTGACAGCAATCGTCCGGGCAAAGGCAAGAAGTTGGCGTTGCCCAGTAGACAAGGTCGAACCACGTTCTGTCACAGGATGGTCATAAGCTCCTGGAAGACTTTCAATGAACTCTGCCACATCCACAAATTCTGTAGCTTGATGAATTTCCTCATCTGTCAATTCTTGATGATACATGCGGATATTTGAAGCAATGGTTCCATGGTAGAGAAAGGGCTCTTGTAGAACCAGACCGATGGATTTTCGCAAGGCTTCTTGACTATAGTCCTTGATATCATTTCCATCAATCAAGATCCGACCACGATCAAATTCATAAAAGCGCATAAAGAGATTGATGATAGAGGATTTCCCAGAACCGGTATGACCAACAAAGGCAATGGTTTCGCCATTTTTGACCTCAAAAGAAATATCTTTTAGAACATCTCTTTTGCCATCGTATGAAAAGGAAACGTGCTCAAAGCGAATATCTCCTCGCTCAATTTCGTTTAGATAGCCAGCTTGCTTGGGTTCGTAGTCTGTTCGATCCATCATCTCAAAGACACGCGCTGCAGAGACTGTTGACGTCTGCAAGGTAGCGAAATTCTGAGTGACATCAATCAAGGGTTGAAAGAGCTGGTTGACATACTGGATAAAGGCATAGATCAAGCCTGCTGTAAAGCCTGAATTGCGCCAATTGAGTCCAAAGAAGGTCAGAATAACGGCATAAGCAAGGACCTGTAAGAGCGACATAGCTGGCCTTAAAAAGATGGAATTGACATCCACGGAGCGATTGGCATAAGACAAATGTTCGCCATTGATTTTCTCAAACTCTTGGGTCAGGCGCTTCTCTTGACGAAAGGCCTGCACGATCCGCATGCCTTCAATAGACTCAGCTAATTTCACATTGATATCCGATAATTTTTGCCGGGTCATTTTGACCAAACGATTGGAAAACTTACGATAGAGCTTGATTGAAATCCAAATGATCGGCAGAAACGGCAGGATCCAAATGGTCAAATGCCAGTCCAAACTAAACATGGTTACTAGAGTCACTAGAAAAAGCAAGAGGGAAGAAACCAAACTTGAAAAGACGGTAGAAAACATATCTGCCACTGCCTGGGTATCATTGGTCACGCGCGAAACAATGGAACCTGCTGCTGTCTGGTCATAAAAAGACATGCCAAGGCCTTGGAGGTTTCGGAAAATGTCCAAGCGAATGTCTCTGACGATGGAATTGGACACGCGCGCAAAGCTTAATTGACTCAGATAAGTCGCAAACACCCTGGCGACAAATAAGGCATAATAGAGTGCTAAAAACTGAAGCGCTGTTAGGACGGGAATCTGTGCCACTTTTGGATCCACCAGATTGTCTATAAACCAGCGTGCCGCAAGAGGGATAGCTGTTAAGAAAAGGCTGGTTAAGAAGGTAAAGGCCAAGGCCAGTGCAGTCAGCCATTTGTAGCGCCACATATAAGCCAAGAGTCGCTTCATGACACTAGCTTCTGATAGTTTCATTTAGCTTTCCCTCCATTTCTTGAGATAATTGTTGGGCTTGGTAGGTTTCATAGTACCAACCTTTTTCTGCCATCAAGCTTTCGTGGTTGCCTCGTTCTTTGATTTGCCCATTTTCCATCACGAGTATCAAATCTGCATGAACAACAGCCGATAAGCGATGGGCTGTTAGAATCGTCGTTTTACCTGTCTGGTTTTGTTTCATATTTTCAATGATCTGATGCTCGGTCTTGGCATCCACTGCTGATAAGGAATCATCCAAAATCAAGATCTCCGGATCCATAACCAAGGCCCGGCTCATAGCAATCCGCTGTTTTTGTCCTCCTGAGAGAGAAACACCTCTCTCACCAATCAAGGTCTCTAGCTGATCTGGCATAGCTAAAATATCCTCGTAGACATCACAGATCTTTAAAGCCTCTACCAGTGCTTCTTCTGAAAGTTTAGGATCAGAAAAAGCTACATTCTCACGAATGGTCATCGCAAATAGAATCTGGTCTTGCGGGACATAGCCGATCAGGCCACGCAAATCCTTTAAACGATAGTCTTTGAGAGAGACTCCATTGAGAAAGATCGTGCCTTTCTCCAGGTCGTGTTCCCTTAGTAAGAGGCGCAACAAGGTCGTTTTACCAGAACCAGTAGGTCCCACAATCCCAAGAGTTTGCCCCTTCTCTAGACGAAAATGAATATGAGACAGAACCGGCTCATCCTCATAAGCAAAGGATTGAATCTGATATTCCAGGTCTCCGTTTTGAATTTCAGTAACAGGCTGAGCTGGGTCCTTGATATCCGCCGATTCTGCTAGTAGCTTTTCAATACGGTCATAAGATACACTGGCGCGCTGACTGATATTAAACAAAAAGCCCATGGCTTGAAGAGGCCACACTAGCATATTGAGATAAGTGATAAAGGTTACAATTTGCCCAACGCTCAGGGACCCTTCTTGGACAAATAACCCTCCAAAGTAGAGTGTGACCACATAAGACAACCCAACAAATAGAAGCGTCGTTGGATCAAATAAGGCATTATAACTGGCTGATCGCATATTCTTGCCGAAAACCATTTGATTAGTCTTTTCAAAAGCCTGAATTTCATCTGTCTGAAATCCGAAGGATTTGGTCACCTTGACGCCAGAAACTGATTCCTGAACAAAATTGTTTAAGTCCGAAAAAGCTTCTTGTGCTTCTTTAAAGGCCTGGTGATTTTTGCGACCGATCGCAGAAGTCACAACCACCATGAAAGGTAGGGGCAAAATCGCCAGTAAGGTCAAGCGCCAATCAATCATGAAAAACATGCTCACCAGGGTGACAAAGGCTGTCACAGAAGCGTCAACAGCAGACATGACTCCGCCACCTGCATACATGGTTACCGCATTGATATCATTGGTCGCATGGGCCATGAGATCTCCTGTCCGATAACGTTGGTAAAAAGAAGGCGACATGAGCGTGAATTGTTTAAACAATCGGTAGCGCAAGATCCGCGCCAACTTATTAGCTGTCCCAAAAATATAGCGCCGCCAGATAAAACGAAGAGCATACATAGCAAGGGCCGCAACTACCAAGAGCGAAATATCCAGAGCCAATTGCCCCATCGTCAGCCTTTTTTTATCAATCCGGTCAATCACGACCCCCATGATTCTGGGAGGGATCAGATTAAAAAAACTAACCAGGATTAAGGATAAAATACCAATCAGATAGTGTTTCTTTTCTAATCTAAAAAACCAGGATAGTTTGTGTAACAATTTCATTTTAAGTTCCTTTTTTCGTAAGTTGCCAACTGGTATCCACTAGAGCAAATAGCTCTTCATCGGTAAGTGAATCGTCTAGCGGAATGCTCACCCAATACTTCTTATTCATATGAAAAGCCGGATAAATCCCCTTCTCATGTATTAAATCCGCAGCTTGATTAGCCTTAACATTTAAAACTTCAATTTTCCCAGACTTGCCAGTATCCAATTTCTTCCAATCAATGGTCATAAAAACCCCATACCACTTAAGCGTCTTCCGGTGCCGAATAGCTCCTGAATTGGGAGAACGATCCCAAAGATACTCAATGGATCCTTGATAGCGCTGGGAAATATAAGCCATCAACCGTTTTGCTTGAGGATAGAGAAAATCTTCCACCTCGAAACAGGACTGCCGAATGGCTGCCAGGGTTTCCTGACAAGCTTGGCGAACTTGGCCGACAAAATTTCCTTGGAGTTGTTCCAAATGAATCTGGATGTATTCATCCCCCGTATCCTGATCATAAACTTTAAAGGAAATCTCCTGGTTCTTGATCCAGAACTTCAGCAAAAAGCTATCCTCTAACAGCGAACACTGGTAGATGTATCCCGTATCCGTCTTTCTAAACCCATAAGCCAGCCCTTTTTCAGGCTGAAAGGTATAGCGGTCAAAATAATGCTCTAAAAACATCTTATCTTCCCTTCTATGGCTACCAACGAGAAAGAGAGTGGGACAGAAATCGGTCATTCGTTAGAATTCGATTTCGTCATCCCACCTCCGCACAGTTGAGTAGGGCTATAAAAGCTGATGAAATCAGCGTAGTAGAGCCCACTCAACCACTGCGTCTTGCACGACAATCCAAAGACAATTGAGAGGCTAGGACTTTTGTCCCAGCCTCTTTATATCAACTAGCACCCGTTTCTCATGACAGACTGTTTTGACTAAACTGTAACACTCAGACTAGTCCCTAAAAGGACCCCTAGATTCCTTGATTACATCATTAGTACAAGGGAATGCTAATGGTCACTTTGGCAGTCCCATTATCAACATGCGCTTTTGAAATAGTATAGACTGCTTGAGGGAGCTGGAGGATCACGTTGTCATCCGTCACCGTTAAACCGGCTCCGTTTTGGCCCTCCTTCTCTTTTAAATAGTTGAGAACCAAAGATTTTGGAATCGGTAATTTTCCTAATTTAGCACCTGTAAGGTGGCTGGTTAAGACATTGTTTTCAACCTGTGTCGTCATCGTCAAATCCAAATAACTATCAACCGGCCCTAAAGAAACAGGAATTTTGACATGAAGATCATTGCCATTCATCTCAAGGGCCATCTTTTGATAATCTGAATGTTCAAGTGCATCGCCAGCACTAGTTTTCACGATTTGACTGAGCTGCACAGAATTCAAACTCAGCTCAGTTGATAATCCTTCTGTGGTCACGGATCCATTTGAGGCAGCATTTTTAGCCAGGTCTACTAGGGAGCTACCGGCTTGTACATTTCTCAGTTGTTCTCCTTCAGGAATAGAACCTGGTACCAATAAAACTACTAAGAAGATAAAAAGAAGAAGAAAAATTCCAAACAATCGTTTGATCCACTTAAACATGACGGCCTCCAAGACGTGTAAATTGTATGTCTATTGTACCCTAAATCTCTTGAAAATGCGACTAAGGAGTGTTTGACAAAAGCAAAAGAGAGCGTGGACAGAAATCGGTCATTCGTTAGAATTCGATTTCGTCGTCCCACCTCCGCACAGTTGAGTAGGGCTGTAAAGCTGATAAAATCAGCGTAGTAGAGCCTACTCAACCACTGCGTCTTTCTCGACAATCCAAAGACAATTGAGAGGCTAGGACTTTTGATATACTCCCCTTATAGTGGACAGTGAAAAAACAAAAATTCACTAGAAACGATAAGGGGAGTTTTCGTATGTC